>CAZHEG010000137.1:0-3845 GCA_964531435.1 uncultured Oscillospiraceae bacterium
TCCACCGGCAGCCGCTGCTGCATGGCATCCAGGGCTGCCACCGTTTCCCGCAGGAGCTGGTTCCATTCCGGGGCGGTGAGATGACCGTCCATTCCGGTGGTCAGGTAGGGGCATTCCGGCAGGCGCACATTTTTCAGCTGCCGGGCGAATTTCCGGTCCACGCCCAGGGCCAGGGCATAGGGTGCCATTTCGTAAAAATACTGGGGATTGGCCCGGAGCAGGCGCTGCAGCTCCTCGCTGCCGGCATGCGTCAGGTAGTGGCGCAGGCCGAGGATCTGAGCGGCGTCCATTTTGCCGGACTCGCTGCGGCGTCCGCCGTACAGGGCGGCAAAGCCTGCCAGGTATTCCGCGGCGATCACCGCCAGGCTGATGCCCCACTTGTTGGTGAAGCGGGCGATGACCAGCCAGATGATTCCGGCGGCAATGCCCACCAGGGCGTCCAGCCTGCGGCGGCTGTTGGCACTGCGGGCGGCGCCTTGCATCAGCCACGCGGCGGCTGTTCCGGCCACACCCAGCAGGATGCTCAGCACGGCCCGCCAGCCGCTGTCGTCGGTGAAGGCCGCTGCCAGGGACAGGCCGTTGAAGGTGCCCACGGCAGCCATCAGGACCCGGAAGAGCATGGGATTTCCGCTGCCGGGCAGGAATTGTCCCCGCCGGCCGGGAACGCTGCGGCCCACCTTGCGGCAGAGCTGGGCGTAGTGGTAACCGGTGCCGTCCACCATGGAGCGGCGGCCGAAGAGCTTGCGGAATACCTTGTTTTCAAAATCGTCCCGCTCGTTGCCCATGTCCATCCGCTTGTGCAGCAGTACCCGGCCGCTGTCGTCGGGCTGGATCAGCAGATAGCCCATCTGGGCCCAGGATACCACCATCAGGGTCAGGTCCGCGCCCTGACCGGTGAGGCGGCAGCCCACCTCTCCGGCGGTGATGCCGTCAGGGGGCAGGGTCCGCCGCTGGCGACCCACGGGCAGACAGCGCAGGGCGATGAGCCAGTACAGCACCGCCAGGCCGAAAAATACCAGCATAATGGCGTCGGGGGTATCCATGGAGGGGCCGGACTTCCGCTCCTGGGGGAACATCTCCTCGGAAACAGCCAGGGTCATGGTCAGCTTCTCGTGGTCCTGAAGCCGCTGGCTCAGCTGTCCGCTGATGGTGTTGCCCTCCTGGGCTACGGTCATCATCAGTTCGATGGAATCGGAATAGTAGGTGCTGGAAAAGCTGGGCCGTGCCTCCACCGCCCCGGGGAGCACCACGGAAAAGCTGAGGGCGTCCACAGGATAGTCAAAGCCGGACAGCAGCTCCAACGTTAACAGCAGGCTGCCGTCTTTCCCGTCGGCAACGCAGCCCTTCAGGGTGTAGCGGATGATCATGGTGTAGCTGCCGGGGCCGGATACGAAGCCGGAAAGGTCAATGTTGCGCACGGAGCCACCGTACACACCGCTGACGGAGGTGCCGTTGACGGTGATGCCGGAGGCGTTGCCGGGCACCGGGTATACCAGGGTCTGGGGTACGGACTCCAGCTGGAGCTGCACCGTCAGGGTCACCTGGCAGCTGCCGTCGGAGGAAACGGCGGACTGGTTTTCCGCGGAGGAAATGCCGCTGAAGGCCGAGACCGGCAGCGTCAGCAGCAGAAGGATCGATATGATGGCAACGAAACGCCGCATCCCGGCACCTCACTTTACATAAATCTTGCAGACATTCTACCATGGGTCCGGCAAAAATGCAAGACTGGCAGCGGATATTTCAAAGCAGCAGGGGCAGGAAATGATTCTGAAAGAATTTTTATGAAATGTTAAGGTTTCTTTCAGCTTTCTTTTGTAGTATAATGGCATAGAAAGTCTTAGGAGGCTTGTTTCATGAAAATTCTGCTGATCGAGGATGAAAAGCGGCTGTCCGATTCCCTGAAGGCACTGCTCACCGCCAAGGGATTTCAGGTGGAGGCCGTTTATGACGGCGAGACCGGCGCGGATTACGCGCTGCTGGGAATTTATGACCTGCTGATTCTGGATGTGATGATGCCCGGGCTCAACGGCTACCAGGTGGCCCGCCAGGTCCGCAGCAAGCGCTGCTCCGTTCCCATCCTGATGCTTACCGCCAAATCAGACGTTGCCGACCGGATCGAGGGCCTCAATGCCGGTGCGGACTACTATCTGACCAAGCCCTTCGACACCCGGGAGCTGCTGGCCTGCATCAATGCGCTGCTGCGCCGCCAGGGAAACCAGGTGGATCAGCTGGTCTGCGGCAATACGGAGCTGGACCTGTCCACGGGAATCCTCTGCTGCGGCGAGAATTCCGTCCGCCTCAGCGCCAAGGAATTTGACGTGATGCGGCTTTTGCTCCAGAGCGGTCACCGCAACCTCAGCAAGGAGGTGCTGCTCAGCCGGGTCTGGGGCTACGATTCCAACGCCGTTGAGAACCATGTAGAGGTCTATGTGGGCTTCCTGCGGAAAAAGCTGCGCTCCATCGGCTCCAATGTTTCCATTGAGTCGGTGCGGCGGCTGGGCTACCATCTGGAGGTTAATGAACCATGATCAAGAAGCTGCGAACCAAATTTGTGTGCACCAACATGGCCCTTGTGATGACCATGCTGGCGGTGTGCCTGGTGCTGGTATACCGTTTTACCGCGGCACATTTGGAGAGCAGCTCTGTTTCTGCCCTGCAGACCGCCCTGGAGAGCCAGCGGATCCCCGGCCGGCCCGGCGCGGGGGGCACCCATCTGACCTTTGTGCTGGCGGAGCAGATGGACGGCAGCATTCTGGTCATCGGCGGAGAGTATTTTGACCTGTCCGACCAGGAAATGGTGAAGGACATCTACCGCCAGGCGAAGGAGCAGGACCAGCAGACCGGCGTTCTCAGCGCCTATGCCCTGCGGTACTACCGGGAGGACGGGTTTCTGGGCTCCCGCTACGGCTTTATCGACATCACCGCGGAGCAGGCTGCCTTGAGATCCCTGGTGACTGTCTGCGGCCTGATCGCTGTGTGCGGTTTCGCGGGATTTTTGGTCATCAGCATTCTGCTGGCCCGCTGGGCCATCCGCCCGGTGGAGCAGGCGTGGAAGCAGCAGCGCCAGTTCGTTGCCGATGCTTCCCATGAGCTGAAAACGCCACTGACGGTGATTTTGACCAACGCGGAAATGCTCCAGTCCCCGGAATACGGCCCGGAGGAGAAAAGCCGGTTCGCCGGCAGCATTCTGGAGGAGACCCAGCAGATGCGGGGCCTGGTGGAAAACCTGCTGCAGCTTGCCCGGGCGGACCGGGGCGCGCAGAAGAAGGAAATGGTCCGGCTGAACTTTTCCGATATGACGGAAAACTGCCTGCTGCCCTTTGAGCCGGTGTATTTTGAGAGCGGCCTGGCGCTGGAAAGCCGGATCGAGCCGGATATCCACGTCATGGCGGATCCCAAGCTGCTGCGCCAGGTGGTCAGCATCCTGCTGGACAATGGCCGGAAGTATTCTGCCCCCGGCGGCACCGCGGCGCTGAGCCTTTCCCGCCAGGGAAAGAGGGCGGTGCTGAAATTCTTCACCCCCGGCGTTCCCCTGACGCCCCGGCAGTGCCAGGATGTTTTCAAGCGGTTCTACCGGGTGGACGAGGCACGAACCACCAACGGCAGCTACGGCCTGGGCCTTTCCATTGCCAGCGGCATTGTGGCGGGCCACGGCGGAAGGATCTGGGCAGAGGGCACCGAGGGTGGCAATACCTTCTATGTGGCATTGCCCGAGATCTGATTTGTTTATTATATAATGTAAGGACGCGCTGCTGCGCGTCCTTCTTTTTTTGAGGGACAGGCTGGAGTTTATCGTGCAGTTGGGTAATGCACCGAACCCTCGCCCTCCCGCATTTATGAGGGGG
>CAZHEG010000138.1:0-3790 GCA_964531435.1 uncultured Oscillospiraceae bacterium
GGAAAACCGGTACACTGAACAGCTCGGAGGGCTTCGCGCCCATCATGATCACGTCGCCCACATGGGGCACAACGTAGCAGCGCACATTATTCTCCACGCAGTACTTGACGATGCCGTTGCGCTGGGTTGCGGAAACGCCGGCAACAAAAACCGCATCGAAGCCCGCCAGCTCCTCCAGGGGGAACATCTCCTCGCCGGATGAAAAGTGGTACGTTTTATCCACCCGGAATTTACGGGGGTGCTGTTCGATCTCCTGCAAGCGGCTGAGGTCAGCGGTATCCCGGTAGACAATGATGCTGGACCGGGGCTGATAGAGCCGGAAATACAGTGCATTCACCAGGTAGCTCCACAGGCAGTTCAGGACAAACTGCGCCCCGATACCGATGACAAAGGGCAGCGGATTGATAAAGTCCCAGCGGTTCACCACCAGCAGGACATACATCAGCCCCGCCGCGACCAGATCGCCAAGGGTCTGGGAATAGACGAGCATCCGCACCCGGGCAATGCCCACCTGGTAGGAGCTGTAAGTCCGCAGGGCGAACAGCAGAATCAGTCCGTACAGGAAGATCATGGTTTCATTGCGCAGGGTCACTGCGTTTTCAAGCAATATATCGTTATAAAACAGGCGGCAGCATTCCCAAAAGAGGAAAATGGTCAAAAGATAATGGACCAGCTTGGAAGCGCGCACCGCCGTTCTTTTCAGAACCTCATTCATTAAAATGCCCTCGTTTTGTCGAAAAATCGCATTTATTATACCATAACGCAGTAATGATTGCAAGATGCTAAAAATTACCCCCTGACCGCACGGTCAGGGGGCAGAAATAGTATAAAAATGTTCGATCAGGCCCCCATCCTCGGCATCTATCCAGCCGTCAGAATAGACTTCACCCAGCGGCCCCTCTGCCGGTACAGTCACATGCCCCCGGCTCAGCTCCTTACCGCAGACAATGCAATAGACCACTTTGTCATAGCCGCCCTCGGCTTCGATCACTATCAAGGCAAGATTAAAGGGCTTGCCGCCTGCATTACACAGACAGCAAGCCCTCTTGGCTGCTCGAACAATTTCTATTGAAAATATTGGTCTAACTATTTGGGATCACTTCACCGCAGACCGGTTTTTCACTTTGTTCAGTCCCACAGACAGCTCCAGTTCTGGATAAAATATTCCACACCGGAATAAACCGTGGTAATGACGATCATCCCAACGACGATCCAGTTCAGCACATCCACCGTGGGGAATGCCATCAGCACACACAGACCGATCATGCTGGATGCGGTCTTGAACTTGCCGCTCTTGCCGGCAGCGATGACCTTGCCCTTGGGACCTGCCACCATCCGCAGGCCGCTGACCGCAAACTCACGGGTCAGAACGATCATCAGAGCCCATGCGGGGAAGCGGCCCCACTCACAGAACATGGCCATTGCCGCGATGGTCAGCAGCTTGTCAGCCAGAGGATCCAGGAACTTGCCGAAATCGGAAACCTGATTGCACTTTCTGGCGATCTGGCCGTCAATGTAGTCGGTGATGCTGGCCAGAATAAACACAGCAAGGCCAAGCCACATCCACAGGCCGGGCTCACCGCCGCTCAAATACATGAACACCATATACAGGGGGATCAGGGCCACACGGACCAGCGTGATCTTACTCGCAGTTGTCATATCTTTATTCCTCCACGATACAGCCGGAAAGATCGCCCTCAATAAGGCCATCGATCTCGACCTTGATAAAATCGCCCTCAGACAGGTCATCCGCGGACGCGATCCAGACCCGGCCGTCAATGTCCGGGGAGTCTGCAAAGGTTCTTCCGTAGTACTGCTCAAATTCCTCATCATAGCCGTCCACCAGAACGTCCAGGACCTGCCCCATCAGGGACTGGCTGTAATCATCCATAATGGCAGACTGAATGGTTTCCACCATGGCAGCCCGGGCCTGGGCAGTTTCCAGGTCAACGTGCTCCATCTCCGCGGCGGGGGTACCCTCCTCCGGAGAGAAGGCGAAAGCACCGACCCGCTCAAGCCGCTGTTCCTTCAGGAATTCACACAGCTCCGTAAATTCCGCTTCTCCCTCACCGGGCAGGCCGGTGATCACCGATGTGCGAAGCACCAGGCCGGGAATCCGGCTGCGAAGCTTGGCAAACAGCTCCTTCAGGAATTCCCCGTCGCCACGGCGGTTCATCAGCTTCAGGATGCTGCTGTTGCAGTGCTGAATGGGAATGTCCAGGTACTTGACGATCTTCGGCTCCTGGGCCATAACGTCGATAAATTCATCATCGATCTCATCGGGGTAAACGTAATGGACGCGGATCCACTTGAATTCCTCGATCTGGCAGAGCTGCCGCAGCAGCTCCGGCAGCAACCGCTTATGTCCCGGCAGATCCGTGCCGTAGCGGCTGGTATCCTGGGCCACCACGATCAGTTCCTTCACGCCGGAAGCAGCCAGCAGCCGTGCCTCATACAGCACATCGTCCATCTGACGGCTGCGGAACTTGCCCCGCAGATAAGGAATGATGCAGTAAGAGCAGCGGTTATCGCAGCCCTCCGCGATCTTAATGTAAGCATAGTGCTCGGGGGTGGTCAAAATACGCCCGGTTTCCTGTTCCGGTGCGTCAATGGAGCCGAAATCCGAAACCGTCTGTTCCTGCAGCAGCGCCTCAATGGCAGGAACGATCTCCGTGTAACTGCCGGTACCCAGAACGCCGTCAACCTCCGGCATCTCCTGCATGATCTCATCCTGGTACCGCTGGGAAAGGCAGCCTGTAACCAGAATCTTACCCACATGGCCCTCGTTCTTCATAGCGGCAGTCTGCAGAATGAAGTCGATGGCCTCCGCCTTGGCAGAGTCAATAAAGCCGCAGGTATTGATGACCACCACATCACATCCGGCGATGCCGGGGCATACGGTGTGGCCCGCCTCCTGGACGCGGTACATCATCCGCTCGCAGTCCACCTGGTTCTTGGCGCAGCCCAGTGAAATAAATCCAATATTTGCCATTACCATTCCTCCGGGAAATCGTCGGTATCCGCTTCGATCAGCGCCAGTGCGGCACGGATCGAGCCGTAGCTGTGCCCCCGACGCTGGCAGGAGTCGATGGCACGCCTCAGTTCTTTTTCGTCCCAGTCTGTTCCCAGCTTGCTTCGCAGAAACTCCGCGATTTCCTGGGTCATGTCCGGGTAATCTTCCAGGGCAGCATCCCACAGCTGCCTGGGAATCTTCTTTTCATACAGTGCCTGCCTGGCACGGTTCAGGCCATAGCCCTTGCTGATGCAGCGGTGAACGATCTGCTCCGCAGTCTTGCGGTCATCCAGCAGGTTCATATCCTCCATCCAGCTGACCGCATTTTTCGCCTGCTCCGGGTCCTCCCCTTTTCGCACCAGTCGTTGCTGCAGATCCTTCTTGGATACGGAGGAAGCCGCAACAATGCGCACCGCCCGCATTTTGGCGGACATCTCCCCTGCCGCGCTGCGCAGGCGGAGCAGCTCCCCATCGGAAAGCTCCTGCCCGGCGTACAGGCCAAAGTCCTCAACGGTCTGGCGGTACAGCGCCAGGCTTGTTCCGTCGCTGAACCTCAGCCAATACCGCCCAGCCCGGTCAGGCGTGGTTTTTAAGGACTCAATCCTCATCGTCAAAATCGTCCGCGCTCACCGCAACAGGCTTCTGTGCGGCGGTCGCAGCCGCCTTGGGGGCGGTATTTTTCAGCAACTGTTCCCGAACCTTGGCCTCCACTTCCTCAGCGATATGGGGATTGGCCTGCAGGAATGCCTTCACGGAGTCCTTGCCCTGGCCGATGCG
>CAZHEG010000139.1:0-3738 GCA_964531435.1 uncultured Oscillospiraceae bacterium
TAAACCCCAATTCTCCGTATTATTCTGCATCCCGGCAGTAGGCTGCCACCAGATCCCGGAATTCCGCCTTGAATTCATCCTCCGAAAGATCCAGGCCATTCAGCCGGGCCAGCACGCCTTCGGCGGTTCCGTCGGCCTTATATTCCGAATCCCGCAGCACCAGGGCAAACTCCACCACCGAGGCGATAAAGGCATCCTGCGCCGTCATCCCGCCGTGATACGCGCCCCAGGCAACATCCATCCCCAGCTCCAGACTTTCGTCGGTTTCCGATGCATCGGGGGTTTTATACTTCACATTCACCTGGGCCAGCACCCCGTCGGGGATGACCGCGGCATCCAACTCCTTCAGCCGGAGCTCATACACCACCGTCACGGTGTGTCCGCTGCCCAGCTCGCCGGCATCGGTGGTATCGTCCTCAAATTCCTCCTGGGTCAGCAGCTTGTTTTCATAGCCGATCAGCCGGAAGCTCTCCACGTATTCAGGATCAAAGGTAATTCCGGCCTTCACATCCTTGGCCACGGTGACCATGGAGCCGCCGATCTGCTCCACCAGCGCCCGCCGGGCTTCCTTCACCGAGTCGATGTAGCTGTAGGTTCCGTTGCCGCTGAGGGCCAGCGCCTCCATCTTTTCCGCTTTCAGATTGCCACGGCCCACGCCGAACACGGAGAAGTACACGCCGGTGCTCCGCTTGGAGGAGATAAAAGCCTCCAGCTGCTCCGTATCGGAAATGCCCACATTGAAATCGCCGTCGGTGGCCAGGATGACCCGGTTGTTGCCGCCCTCGATGAAGTACCGCTGCGCCAGCTGATAGGCAGTTTCAATGCCCGCCGCGCCTGCGGTGGAGCCTCCGGCGGAGAGATCCTCAATGACCGCCAGGATCTTCTGCTTTTCATAGCCGTAGGCACCCTCCAGGGCGACGGTATCCGCTCCGGCATAGGTGACGATGGAGACCCGGTCCTCCGGGTTCAGGTTTTCCGCCAGCATCATGAATGCCTGCTGCACCAGCTCCAGCCGGTCGCTGCCGAACATGGAGCCGCTGGTATCGATGAGGAATACCAGATTGTTCTTCGTTTCCGTAAATTCCACTTCCTGGGCCGCCAGGCCAATGGTCAGCAGCACGGTTTCCGGATTGTAGGGATTGGGGAACATGGACGCCGTCAGGGACAGGATGCTGCCGTCAGAGGGCGTTTCGTAATCGTAGCTGAAATAGTTCAGCATCTCCTCCACCCGCACCGCGTCGGCAGGAATGTCATAGCCGTTTTGGATCAGGCTCCGCAGGTTGGGGTAGGACGCGGTGTTGGCGTCGATGGAAAAGTAGCTGGTGCTCTGCTCCGCCACGGAAATGAAGGTATTTTCCGTGATCTCGGTGTAGGTGTCTCCGCCTGCCACCTCTGCCACTGCCCCACCCATCGCTGAAATGTAATCGCCGTCCAAGGCTGCTTCCATGTTACCTGTCGCGTTGGGGCTGCCGGAGCAGGCCGACAGCAGGCAGGCCGCCGCCAGAAAAAGAGCCATCCATTTGAATCTTGTTTTCATCATTTTCCCTCCTTGTTTGATCGATGGTTTTCCTCTCTTACCTGTATAACGAAAAAACAGGGAGATTTACTCACTGAAAATCAGTTTTTTCTATCCGGGAATGGATTTCCGTTGAAAAGTCCCGCCGGCTGTTATAAAATAGACCGGAAAGGATGTGACCCGGCGCTGTGATGATGAAAAACAAGCAAAAACTTTGGCAGGCCCTTTTCGCCCTGTACGCCGCGGTGATGCTGTACCTGCTGTTTGCCCGGGGCAGCCGGGCCACCGGGCTCCCCTATTGGGAGGATGTTCAGCTTAGCCTGAATTTGGTTCCCGTGAAAACCCTCCGGCTCTATTGGGGGATGCTGTTCTCCGACAATCCCGGCTACGTTCGGGAGGCGGTGATCAATCTCTGCGGCAATGTGGTGATGTTTGTGCCCCTGGGCTTTCTGCTGCCCCGGGTCTTTCCACAGCTCACCCGGCTGGGGCAGATACTCCTCGCCACCCTGGCGATCATGACCGTGATCGAAACCGCCCAGTGCCTGACCCTGCGGGGGTTCTGCGATGTAGACGATCTGATCCTCAACACCGCCGGAGCGGCTCTGGGCTACGGCATCCATAAGCTTCTGTGCAAATAACAAAAACTCCCACCCGCAACGGGTGGGAGCTTCCTTTATTTCAGGGTATATCCATTGGGCGTTGCCGTCAGGCTGGAGCCATAGAAGGCCGCCATTGCGTCTTCCAGGGAGATCACGTCCGCCACACCGGCGGTCTCGTAGCAGGAATGCATGGCCAGCTGGGGCAGGCCGATGTCCACACTGGGCACCGCCACCTGGGACAGGCTGATATTGCCCAGAGTAGAGCCGCCGGGAATATCCGCCCGGTTGCAGTAGGTCTGGACACGCACCCCCGCCCCGGCGCACACCTTGCGGAAAATGGCCGCGGAGGCGCCGTCGGTGCAGTAGCGCTGGTTGGCGTTGAACTTCAGCACCACGCCGCCGTTGACCACGGGGGCATTGCTGGGGTCCGCCATTTCGGGATGATTGGGATGCAGGGCGTGGGCATTGTCAGCAGACACCAGGAAGGAATTGCTGAGCATCACCCGCTCGTCCAGGGAAAGGGCCCCGCAGATCCGGTGCAGGGTGGTTTCCAGCAGATTGGACGCGGCACCCTGCAGCGAGGAAGAGCCCACCTCCTCATTGTCAAAGACGCACAGCACACCGATGCTGTCGGATTCCTTCGCGTTCAGGAAGCCCTGGGTGCAGCACCAGGCGCACTCCAGATCGTCCAGGGCGGCAGAAGAGATAAACTCCTGATCCATGCCCCAGCAGGCGGCCTTCTGGCGGATATACAGGTACAGGTCATGGCCCAGCACCTTGCCGCCGGCGGCTTCCTCCAGCATGGCATCCAGCTTGCCCTTGGCATCCTTGCCCCCCAGCAGCGGCAGGGTATCCACGGCGGGGTTCCACTTGTAGCCGTCGTTGGCCTGCCGGTTCATGTGGATGGCCACATTGGGAATCAGCAGCAGGTCCCGGTCGATGTTCACCAGGCGGGATTCCACCCCGGTTTCCGTTTCCACCACGCAGCGTCCGGCAATGGACAGGGGGCGGTCCAGCCAGGGCGCGATGAGCATTCCGCCGTAGCGCTCCACAGCCAGGCGGGTGTAGGCACCTGCCAGCTCGGCGTTTTCCTTGACTTTAAAAGTAGGCCGGTCGGAATGGCTGGCGCTGATCATAAAGCCGGCGCTCTGCCCCTGGGGCACCCGGAAGGCCACAATGGCGCTGCCGCCGCGGGTCAGGTAATACTTGCCGCCGGGGGCGATCTTCCAGGCTTCATTTTCCAGAAGCCGGGTGTATCCGGCGTCTTTCAGGGTATTTTCCAGGTTCGCCACCGCATGGAACACACTGGGGGAAGCATCCAGGAATTCCATCAGGGCCGTGATTCGGTTGTCCATGGTCATCTCCTCACTTCTGAACCAGCTGGCAGAACAGGTCGATCTGGTCCGCGATCATCTGCAGGGCGCTGCGCCAGAAGTCCTTGTCCGTCAGGTCGATATCCGCCACCTTGGCAGTATCCTCAACGGAGGCAACGGTGGTGGTGTACAGCAGCTTCTTGTACTTGGGAACGAAGGCATCGCCGTCACGCAGGTACTGGGCGTACAGGCCCCGGGCGAACAGGCCGCCGAAGGCATAGGGGAAATTGTAGAAGGTGGGGCCGTAGTA
>CAZHEG010000140.1:0-3731 GCA_964531435.1 uncultured Oscillospiraceae bacterium
ACTGCTCCCAACATCCACCCCACGTCAAAGCGGGGGCGGGAGGTCTGCAAACCGAACGGAAGGTCCGGCGTCCCGATTATAAAATGTGGGTCCAAAAGGAAACATCACGAACCAAGCAGGGAATATTTAATTAAATAAGGAAGATCAGTCCTCGTCGTCCTCTTCTTCGTACAGGGAATCCATAACGAGAGAATAGACTGCTTCCAGCTCACTTTCGTCCTCAATGGCGCAGAGGATGCTCTCGCCGTCCTCTTCCACGGATTTGAGAATGCTGACCTCCAGAGAGTCCAGCTCGGGGTGGGAATCGTCGGCGGGAATCACGGCCAGGTAGGTCGCGCCGTTGTATTCCAGGGTGGAGAGGACCTCCAGCTCGTATTCGGTACCATCCTCATCGACGATGGTCATATAGTCGGAACCAAACTGATCCATGTTAGATGCCTCCTGTTTCTTTCTGGGGATATTGTACCCCATTTCAGGGGGAAAATCAATTGGCAATGTTGCACAGTGCGGAATTGAAAAGTTCTCCATTTCGGTCAAGGATATTTTCGGGTGGTGCCGCACCGAAAAGGGCTGGACAAATTTAGAATATTATTCATAAATTGGGTCTTTCGTTTTTGCGTGGGGTATGCTATAATTGTATGACTGGCATTATACGTATATGCCGGATCATTTGATTTTGACCGTGCTGGCCCTTTTGGCTGCGAGAAAATTTGGAGGTATTAGCATGGATAACGATAACAGAAAGCGCCGGGTATCCCGACAGAATTGGAAGCCCGGCAGATTTTGGGCGATCCTGCACACCCTGTGGACCTTTGCTTACTCCGCGTTCAAGGTGGCAATGGCTGCGGTTGCGACCGTGCTTGCCATCGTTGCGATTTGCGCTGTGGTACTTGTGGGTGTTCTGGCGGATTATCTGGAAGGGGACATTCAGCCCCAGGCCGGCATCCAGCTGGAGGGCTTTGACCTGAGTCAGCCCAGCTATATCTACTATACAGATGACGTTGGCAACATCCAGGTATTGCAGAAGCTCTACGCCACCACCGACAATGAGTGGGCGGATTACGAGGAGATTCCCCAATACATGATCTACGCCGCGGTTTCCATCGAGGATCACCGCTTCTTTGAGCATCAGGGTGTTGACTGGTTCACCACCATCAAGGCCTGTTTGAGCATGTTCATGGGCTCCAGTGATTTCGGCGGATCTTCCATCACCCAGCAGCTGATCAAAAATATGCTGCTGACGGAGGATGAGACCGCCAATGACGTTACCGTTCAGCGTAAGCTGCTGGAGATCTTCCGGGCAACGGAATTTGAAAAACGGTATGATAAGTCCGTGGTTCTGGAATGGTATATGAACTATATCTTCCTGGGCAACGGCTGCACCGGCGTCAAGGTCGCCGCTGAAAAGTACTTCGGCAAGGAGCTGGAGGATCTGAACGCGGCGGAATGTGCCTGCATCATCTCCATCACCAACAACCCTTCCATCTTCAACCCCATCAGCGACCGGGAGATCACCTATAAGGGTGAGACCAGGACCAGTGCCGAGTGGAACCGGGTCCGCCGGGAGGATACGCTGTATATGATGTACCAGTACGGCTATCTGACGGAGGAAGAGTATGAGCAGTCCCTGATCGACAGTGAGAACCTGGTGTTCAAGAGCGGTGTGGATTTTGAGGACCGCTACTCTGACTGTGAGGCCTGCGGCTACCACGCCCACAATGATACCTTTGTTTACAGCAACAGCATCTATTACTGCCCCGAGTGCGGCGCGGAGACCACCATCTCCGAGGATGCCAGCCAGTATGTCTACTCCTGGTTTGTGGATACCGTCATCAATGACCTTGCCGTGGAGCTTGCGGCCCGGGATGGCCTGGAGGCTACCGATGAGGTCAAGAAGATGTACCGCACCCTGATCGCCAACGGCGGCTACCACATCTATTCCACATTGAATATGGAAGCCCAGACGGCTGTGGATAATATCTACACCAATCTGGATGAGATTCCCACCACCAGCTCCATGCAGCAGCTTCAGTCCGGCATCTGCCTGATCGACAATGAGACCGGTGACATCATCGCCATTGCCGGCGGTGTGGGCGAGAAGACGGTTTTCTTTGCCTACAACCGTGCCACTGTGCAGCTGCAGCCCGGTTCTTCCATCAAGCCCCTGACCATCTATGCCCCCGCCTTTGAGCTGGGCCTGATCTCGCCCATCACCGTGGTCAATGACCTGCCCCTCTACTATATTATAAATGACGAGAAGGATGCCAACGGTGACGGCGAGCCCGACAGCCAGACGGCTTATCCCAGAAACGACTCCAAGACCTACGCTTACAGCTACAACATTCTGGATGGCATCACGAAGTCTGTTAACGGCGTGGCGCTGAACACTCTGGATGTTATGGGTCTGGAGACCAGCTTCTATTTCGCCCGGGACAAGTTCCGCCTTTCCGGCCTGTATGAGACCTTTGTCAGCAGCTCCGGCACCGTGTTCTCGGATATTGCCTATTCGCCCCTGGGCATGGGCGCACCCACAAAGGGTGTTTCCGTGCGGGATATGTCTGCCGCTTATGCTACCTTTGCCAACAACGGCGTGTGGCGGGAGCCCCGGACCTATACCCATGTGTATAATACCGACGGTGAGCTGATCATGTACAATGAGCAGGAGAGTGAGCAGATTCTCTCTGAAAAGACCGTCAACTATATCAACTACTGCCTGACCAACGCGGTCAATAAGGGCACCGGCACCGCCGCCAAGGTGGACGGCCAGGAGGTTGCCGGCAAGACCGGTACCACCGCCAGCAACCGTGACCGTTGGTTCTGCGGCTACACCACCTACTACACCGCGGCTATCTGGTGCGGCTATGACCAGGCGGAAGCCATCAACCTGACCGGCGTCAAGACGAACCCCGCCTGCCGCCTGTTTACCAAGGTCATGACCCCGCTCCACGCAAACAAAACATCCGAGAAGCTGTATGACGACAGCGAGTTCATTTATGTGGGCATCTGCCAGGACTCCGGCCTGCTTGCCACCGAGGGCTGTGCCAGCGATGTTCGCGGCAGCCGTGTGGTTTACGCCTACGCCTGCGAGGATGACATTCCCAAGCAGAGCTGCGACAAGCATGTGGCTGTGGATTACTGCAATGTCTGCCAGGCACCTGCCAACACCTACTGCTATCAGTTCGCTTCCGTGGGTAAGACCACCATCAGCAAGATCTATATGGTGAAGCTGACCTCTCAGGAGATCTATGAGATCGTCAAGGCCTGCAAGTACGGCCTGAACAGCATATATCTGAGCAACAGCTATATCTATCAGGTGGATGACAACGGCAACGATGTTCCTTTCTACGGCATTTACGGAAAGGATAACGCTGGCCTGAGCTATCCCTATGTTGTGGGCACGGTGCACAATGCCGCGTCCTGGTCCCAGTACAAGGGCGGCGGATACGATCAGCCCGAGGAAACGGAGCCTGAGGAGACTCAGCCGGAGCAGAATCCGACGGAAGACTCCGGCATCACAGATTAAAAGGAGGATACCATGATCTGGATATCCGATGAATGGAAAGAATACGAGGTTCTGGACACCTCCAACGGGGAGCGTCTGGAGCGGTGGGGAAAGCACATCCTGGTCCGCCCCGATCCCCAGGTGATCTGGAATACCCCTCATACAGCGCCTGAGTGGAAGCGCTATGATGCCCGCTATGTCCGCTCCAATACCGGCGGCGGACACTGGA
>CAZHEG010000141.1:0-3702 GCA_964531435.1 uncultured Oscillospiraceae bacterium
TGAGGCGGGCGATGGATTCGCCGTAGCCGTTGGAGTCCTTGAAGGGCTCGGAGAAATGCTTTGCCACCAGCAGGGCAAAGTTGGTATTCTCCGTTTGCCGGGCCGGATCCTCATAGCTGTGGCCGTTGACAGTCACGATGCCGTTGGTATTCTCGTTGACCACGGCGCCTCTGGGGTTCATGCAGAAGGTACGCACCAGGTCACCGTACTTTTCCGTGCGGTAGACGATCTTGCTTTCATAAAGCTCATCGGTCAGGTGGGAGAACACCTCCGCCGGCAGCTCCACCCGAACGCCCAGGTCAACCCGATTGGATTTGGTGTTGATCTTCAGAGCCTTGCAGACCTGCTCCATCCACTTGCTGCCGATCCGTCCCACGGAAATGATGCATTTGCCGCAGGTGTACACCGCGTCGCCGCAGTGGACAGCATAGCCCTCCGCCTCCGCGGTGACCGCATCCACATGGGTATCAAAGAAGAAATCCACCTTGTCCTTCAGGTCGTTGTAGAGATTTTCCAGCACCACATAGTTGATGTCCGTGCCCAGGTGGCGCACGGAGGCATCCAGCAGGTGCAGGTCATTCTGGATGCAAAGCTTCTTGAACTTGGTTCCGGCAGTGGAATACAGCCTGGTGCCCTCGCCGCCGTAGCGCATATTGATCTCGTCCACATAGTGCATCAGCTCCAGGGCCTTCTTCTTGCCGATGTACTCATACAGCGTGCCGCCGAAATCGTTGGTGATATTGTATTTTCCGTCGGAAAAGGCGCCCGCGCCGCCGAAGCCGCTCATGATGGAGCAGCTCTTGCAGCCGATGCAGGTCTTGACCTTTTCTCCGTCGATGGGGCAGTGGCGCTTACTCAGGGCATGGCCTGCCTCAAAGACTGCCACCTTCAGTTCAGGGGCCAGGCGGGACAGCTCGTAGGCAGAGAAAATACCGCCGGGGCCCGCGCCGATAATGATCACATCATAATTCATAGTTATTCCTCCTGGAAATCGATCTTTCAAAACTATATCCCGGGCGTTACACCTTGTCCGTCATATGGAACCCGGTATCCTCCCAGAACCGGCGGCAGGCATCCAGCCAGCCGGGAACATCCCGGCTGCAGCCGGGCACCACGTGGGCCCCGTAGACCTGGTGGTCCGCGGTGGACAGGCCGTGCCAGCCGTGGCGGTACAGGTGGAAGGTGAAATCCACCCCCGCCTCATCCAGCTTCTCGGCAAGGATGATGGAGTTGCGGCAGGGCACCAGGTCATCATCCCGGGTGTGCCACAAAAATACCGGCGGCATATCAGGCCGAACCTGGGTATCCAGGGACAGCCGGGCCCGCAGCCCGGGGTCACCGCCGGAGACGGTCTGCATGGTCTCCTCGTGGGTCGGCCCCCAGCCCAGGGTAACGGGGTAGCACAGGGAAATGGCATCGGGCCGGAGCTGCTCCGCCGGGCCGATGTCCCGGACCTCCGGGCAGTCATACATGGTGCCCAGGGTGCCGCAGAGGTGTCCGCCCGCGGAGAAGCCGATGGCGGCAACCATGCCGGGATCCACCTCAAAGCGCGCAGCGTTCTCCCGAATGTAGCGCATGGCCATGGCGGCCTCCCGCAGATGGGTGGGGAATGCATGGCCTGTGCAGGAATAGCGCAAAACGAAGGTAGCATAGCCCATAGCCAGGAACCGGTAGGCCACCGGCTCCGCCTCCCGGTCGGAATGGAAGCAGTAACCGCCGCCAGGAATGATCAGCACCGCAGGCCGCCGCCGGCTGGGGCTGACCTCCCAGGAGGTGCGGTGGGTGTAGCAGCTTAAGTCTCCCTCACCCTTCTCCGGTTTGGGAAAGCCGTAGTGATCGTAAAGGTTTACATAACATACTTCCATTGCATCCACATCTCCCAAATTTTGTTTCTTCCACTATTATACAACGGATGTGCCCGCCTTGCAAGGGAGCTGGCGCAAAAAACGGCGGCCGGGATCGCCCAGCCGCCGCGGATGATTTACTTCACGAATTTCTTTAGCTGGGCCATGATATCGGGGATGGCAATATCCTGGGGGCAGTGTCCGGTGCAGGCACCGCAGCCAATGCAATCGGCAGGTGTACCCTTGGACTGGATTCGCTCCATAGCCCCCAGTGCCCCGGGGCCGTTGACCTTGTAGTCGTTATAGACCTTGAGGTAGGCAGGGATCTCAATGCCCATGGGGCATTCCGCCACACAGTAGCTGCAGCCGGTGCAGGGCACCTGAACCTGGCTCTTGAACATGGCCCCCGCCTTCATGATCCGCTCCATGTCCGCCCCGCTCAGTCCGTCGGCATCGGAGAAGGTACGCAGGTTGTCATCCATCTGGGAAAGGTCGCTCATGCCGCTGAGGATCAGCTGCACCTGGGGATGGCTCTTGACGAACCGCAGGGCCCAGGCAGCCATAGACCAATCGGGATGGACACCGCGCAGCATGGCCTCCACCTCCGGTGTCAAGGTGGCAAGGCGGCCGCCCCGCACCGGCTCCATGACCATGATGGGAATATTCCGGTCCGCCAGAATCTGGTATTCCTTCGCCGCGGTTCCGAAGGCCCAGTCGTAGTAATTCATCTGGATCTGGGCAAAATCCCAGGCATAATGGTCCGCAAAGCGGGTCAGGGTATCCAAATCGGCGTGGGTGGAGAAGCCCAGGTATGTAATGCGGCCCTTTTCCTTCTGCCGGATGAAATAATCCACGGCACCGCCGCCGATGTACTTATCGATGTTGTGATCCTTCAGGCAGTGGATCAGGTAGAAATCAATGTGGTCGGTCTGCAGCCGCTCCAGCTGCTCCTCGAACACCTTCTCATAGTCCGGCTCCGCGTTCACATTGAACTTGGTGGCGATGTACAGGCTGTCCCGGGGCTTGGTGGCCAGCCACTGGCCCAGGCACCGCTCCGAATCTCCCCCCTGATAGACATAGGCGGTATCGTAATAATTGATGCCGTTTTCGTAGGCCCGGTCCATAATGGCATGGGCCGCGGGATAATCGATGTTGTCCTTGTCCTTCATCGGCAGGCGCATGGCACCCATGCCCAGACGGGACAGTTGGATATTTCGGAAAGCTTTGTAGATCATATCGTTCCCTCCATTATTTACGGCAGCAGCCAGTTCATAAAAAACGCGTTCAGGATCCCGATGGTAACACCGGCGAGGACCTGGATGGGTGTGTGCCCGACGAAGGTGCTGAGCTTCTCCTCCGGCAGATCGTCATTGGTCAGCTTTTCAAAGGCCTCCACCAGCTCATTGATGACGGCGGCCTGTTTGCCGGTCTCCAGCCGGACGCCCATGGCATCGTGGCACACCACAATGGCCAGGATGGCTGCCAGGGCAAACTCAAAGGACCCTGTTCCACAGCGGATGGCGGCAAGGATCGCAATGGACGTCACCGTGGCGGAGTGGCCGCTGGGCATTCCGCCGTCGCCCACCAGGCGCTCCCAAACGATCTTTTTATTGATAAATGCATGAATGGCGGTCTTGATCACCTGGGCAAAAAACCAGGAGGAAAGGCCCGTCAGCAGGAATGCATTCGTAATTAAGTCGTTGACCCACTGCAATATCATCACCTCGGCGGATATCTTCTTTCAGTATACCCGATTTCCCTATAAAAAGCAAGTACCGCAGTGGCCTTGGGACAACATGGCAAAGGACGCGCCCCAAGCGCGTCCTGAAAGCCGGTTGTGTAATTCAAATTTCAGTTT
>CAZHEG010000142.1:0-3690 GCA_964531435.1 uncultured Oscillospiraceae bacterium
TCAGGCCGCAGGGGCCCTTGCAGTCGCCGGTGTGGTCGCTCATCAGCAGCTCCATGGCGATCTTGCGGGCCTGGGCGATGCGGGGGCTGTTGGTGTGGATCACCATGCCGTCAGAGGCATTGGTGGCGCAGGCGCGCATCAGCTTGGGCATCTTCTCGGCTTCCACGACACACAGGCCGCAGGCACCGTACTTGGCAACGCTCTCGTGGTGGCACAGAGTGGGGATGTAAATGCCGGCCTTCTCGGCGATCTGCAGGATGGTATCGCCGGCGCTTCCCACGCACTCGATGCCATCGATGATAACTTTAATTTCGCTCATTTCTGTTTCCCCCTTATTCGTAGGAGATGGCGCCGAACTTACAGGTAGCCACACAGCTGCCGCAGCCGATGCACATATTCCGGTCGATGACATGGGGCTGCTTCTTTTCGCCGGAGATGGCACCGGTGGGGCACTTCTTGGCGCACATGGTGCAGCCCTTGCACTTTTCGGGATCGATCTTATACTTGGTCAGGCCCGCGCAGTAGTGGGCGGGGCACTTGCCCTCGTTGATGTGGGCATCGTACTCGTCACGGAAGTACTTGATGGTGGTCAGGACGGGGTTGGGAGCAGTCTGACCCAGGCCGCACAGGGCGCCGTCCTTGATGGCCAGGCACAGCTCCTCCAGCAGCTCCACGTCGCCTTCCTTGCCCTTGCCCTCGGTGATCCGGGTCAGGACCTCCAGCATCCGCTTGGTGCCCAGTCTGCAGTGGACGCACTTGCCGCAGGATTCCTTGGCGGTGAAGTCCAGGAAGAACTTGGCCATGCCCACCATGCAGGTGGTCTCGTCCATGACGACCATGCCGCCGGAGCCCATGATAGCGCCGGTAGCGCCCAGAGCCTTGTAGTCAATAACGGTGTCCAGCAGGTGTGCGGGGACGCAGCCGCCGGAGGGACCGCCCAGCTGAACAGCCTTGAAGCCCTTGCCGTCACGGATGCCGCCGCCGATGTCAAAGATCACATGGCGCAGCGTGGTTCCCATGGGGACCTCCACCAGGCCGCCGCGGTTGATTTTGCCGGACAGGGCGAATACCTTGGTGCCCTTGGAGCCCTCGGTGCCCATGGCGGAGAAGGTGGCGCCGCCGTTGCTGATGATCCAGGCAACGTTGGCGAAGGTCTCAACATTGTTGATGTTGGAGGGCTTCAGCCAGTAACCGGCCTGGGCGGGGAAGGGAGGCTTCAGGCGGGGCATGCCGCGCTTGCCTTCCAGGGATTCGATCAGGGCAGTCTCCTCGCCGCAGACAAAAGCGCCTGCGCCGGCCTTGATGCGCATTTCGCAGCTGAAGCCGGAGCCCAGGATGTTCTGGCCCAGGTAGCCACGCTCACGGGCCTGTGCCATGGCATTCTCCAGACGGACGATGGCCAGGGGGTACTCGGCACGGACGTAGACAACGGCTTCCTTCGCGCCGATGGCGTAAGCGCCGATGACCATGCCCTCGATGAGGCTGTGGGGGTCGGACTCGATAACGGCACGGTCCATGAACGCGCCGGGGTCGCCCTCGTCAGCGTTGCAGATCAGGTACTTCTCCTCACCCTTGGACTGGCGGGCAGCATTCCACTTGAACCAGGTGGGGAAACCGGCGCCGCCGCGGCCGCCCAGGCCGGAGATCTTGATCTCTTCGATGACTTCCTCGCCGGTCATGCCCAGCACCTTCTGCAGGGCCTGGTAACCGCCGTGGGCGATGTAATCGTCAATGGAAGTGGGGTCGATGACGCCGCAGTTGCGCAGCGCGATACGGGTCTGCTGGGACAGGAAGCTCTCGTCCGCCGCAGAAATGGAAATATTTTCCACCAGGCTCAGGTCACCGGTCTTGGCGGCGCTGACAATGGCCTCGGCATCACCGGCGGTGACCCGGACCAGACGCTTGAGGAGCTGCTCGCCCTCGTACAGGTCAACGATGGGCTCCAGGTAGCACATACCGATACAGCCGGTGATGCCCAGCTCGATACCGGAATTGAGGGCGGCAATGGCGTCATACACCTTGCCGGCGCCGGCGGCAAGGCCGCAGGAACCCTGTCCAACTACGATCTTCATACGTTAGCCTCCTTTTCGCGGATCTCGCGCAGGATCGCCACGGTCTTTTCGGGGGTCAGGGAACCGTAAGTATCCTCGCCGATCATCATCACGGGGGAAAGACTGCAGCAGCCCAGGCAGGCAACAGTCTTCAGGGAGAACAGGCCGTCGGCACTGGTGCCGCCGTCCTCGATATTCAGCTCCTCGCAGATGGCCTTCAGGATCCGCTCCGCGCCGTTGACGTGGCAGGCGGTGCCCTGGCACAGCATGATCAGGTGCTTGCCCACGGGGGTGGTACGGAACTGGGTATAGAAGGTGGCCACGCCCATAACCTTTGCAGGGGAGTTGCCGGTCTTCTCACCGATGTAATACATCACGTCCAGAGGCAGATAGCCATAGATCTCCTGCGCGTGCTGCAGGATGGTGATAAGGCTGCCGGGGACGGAGGCGTATTTGGCCATGACGCCGTCGAGAAGCGTCAGGTCGCTCTTGTTATCACAGCATGAACACATTGCTCATATTCCTCCTATTTTATAAGGTCTACCGCCATTGTAAAACATTTACACAAAAAAATCAATACGAATTTGTGCAATTGCAACTTTTTCGGGGTCGAAATTTGTAATTTTTGGTTAGCTTGTGCTAACCTATCAACTTTTCGCATAGGTTATTCCGGATGAAAACGGAGGGTATTTTCCACCGGAAACAGGAGGGTTCAAATGCAAAAACGGGACATTTATATCATTGCGGGGGCGCTGGCCATGGCGCTGGTGCTGGCGGTGGGGGTGCTGTCCTCCCAGGCCATCGAAACGGCAAGCTGGGGGCTCAGCTTCCGCACCGAGGGACAGCCTCCCGTGGGCACGGCGGGACAGGCCCAGCTTGCCAAATACGGCGCGGCCTACCTGGGGGATACCGCCGAAAAGGTCATCTACCTGACCTTTGACGCCGGGTACGAAAACGGCTGTACCGGCAAAATTCTGGACGTTCTGGCGGATCATGAGGTGAGCGCCGCCTTTTTCCTGGTGGGCAATTACATCCAGCAGAACCCCGATCTGGTAAAGCGGATGGTGGAGGAGGGCCACATTGTGGGCAATCACACCATGCACCACTATGATATGAGCAAAATTTCGGAGCTTGCGGCCTTTCAAAAGGAGCTGGAGGATCTGGAGAGCCTGTATGAGCAGGTCACAGGATCGCAGATGCTGAAATTTTACCGCCCGCCCCAGGGCATCTACTCGGAGGAAAATCTGGCCATGGCCCAGCAGCTGGGGTACAAAACGGTGTTCTGGAGCCTTGCCTATGTGGACTGGAACAACGATGACCAGCCCACGGCGGATCACGCTTACAGCAAGCTCATCCCCCGCATCCACAACGGCGCGGTGGTGCTGCTCCACTCCACCAGCCAGACCAACGCGGAGATCCTGGACGGCCTGCTGACCCAGTGGGAGGGAATGGGCTACGAATTTAGGAGCATTGAGGAATTGTTTGTTACTTAATAAAGAGTTTGTCTTACGGTTTCCACAAGCGTTGTCATCCCGAGGGGAGCCGAGGGATCTACGCACTTATGGTTACATTTGCGGTAAAATCGGTGCCAAGATCCCTCGACTCCCATTCGGTCGCTCGGGATGACAGCATTTTTAGA
>CAZHEG010000143.1:0-3662 GCA_964531435.1 uncultured Oscillospiraceae bacterium
TATTCTGGGCTTCATCGAGAATGATGAAGCTGTCATCCAGGGTGCGGCCTCTCATATAGGCCAGGGGTGCCACTTCAATGGAGCCCCGCTCCTGGTACTTCTGGAAGGTTTCGGGGCCCAGCATCTCGTACAGGGCGTCGTAAAGAGGCCGCAGATAGGGATCCACCTTGTTCTGCAGGTCGCCGGGCAAAAAGCCAAGGCGCTCGCCTGCCTCCACGGCAGGCCGGGTCAGGATGATACGGTTCACGGTACGCTCCCGGAAGGCAGCCACCGCCGCGGCAACCGCCAGGTATGTTTTGCCGGTACCCGCAGGACCCACGCCGATGGTAATGGTATTTTTCTGGATGGCCTTCATGTACTCCTGCTGTCCCACGGTCTTGGCCTTGATGGGTTTACCCTTGGCGGTGATGCACACCACATCCTTGGCCATTTTGGTCACCAGGCTCTCATTGCCCTCCTGCACCAGCGTGATCAGGTAGCGGACCCGCTGCTCATCGATGATCTCCCCTTTGGCGGCCAGCTGCAGCAGACCCTCCAGGGTGCGGGCTGCCTTATCCACGGCTTCTGTTTCACCGGTGACCTTCAGCTCGTTGCCCCGGTTGACGATGGTAACGCAAAGAGCATCCTCAATGCGCCGGATATTTTCATCAAAAGAGCCGAATACGGAGATCAGGTCCTCCACCCGCTCGGCACTTACGATCTTCTCATTGATCATTCCCATATGGTATCAAAATCTCCTCGCTGCGCACCTGCGCTATCATTTCCGTGCAGGCGTAGTATCCCTGCAGGGATGCCGTATCCCCATCCTGGGAAAAGGTCTCCACCCGGGCCATCACCTGCCCCGCTGTCATCTGCCGGGGCAGATACCACTGGGCAAAGGACGACAGGAGCTGCTGCGTTTCATCCTCCGGTATTTGGGTCATGGAAACGCTGCGGTAAGACCATTCCTCCACGATGATGGCAACAGGCAAGGTAAAGCCACCCGGCAGGGTCATATAATACTCCGAATATATCTTATCACAACTCACCCCTGAAATTCCACTGCTTTTGTAGAAATTTATACGATTTTTTCCCAACAGGAGGGCGTATTTTTTCTCCGCTGCGGTCGTCTCCCCTTTTTCATTCCGTTCTGCCGGGGTTATGGCGGATAATTCCCGCTGGGTCTGGGCGTAAATCTCCGCATCGGCATGGCCTGCCCGGATGGAGATTCCGCAGTCGGTATACCCGGAGACCAGAAGCTGCCCGGCACGAACCGCCTGTCCTACATGGCACAGACTGTTTCCCGCGGAAACAGTGACGGATGTGATCACACCGTCCCGGGCGGCGACGATGCTGCATATTCCCTCCTGTTTTTCATCCTCCAGGTTATCACTTCGTTCCCGGACGGTTACCGTCGCCACGCAGCCGGAGGTATTGACCCCCGCCCACTGAAGCTCCGGCATAGCCTCCAGCAGGGCGTTTTTTACCCGCTCGCTTCGCACTTCTCTTCTGGACGCGCCGAAGCAGATGCCGCTTTCGGCGCACTGCTCTATGATCAGCCGGGTGGGGACATTCACATTACCCTCAACCCGGACAAAAAATATGCGGGTGGGAAGAAACAGGGTCACAAGAAGCAGCGTCAGGATCCCGCCTACTAAAACCGGACGCTTGCGAAGTCCCCGCAGCACCCAGTAAAGGCCCGCTGCTCCTTCTGTCCGCAGCTCGTACCCCCGCCGCCGGGCCAGCTCCTCCAGTCTTTTTTTATCCTGACGTCGGATATAAAAAACGGAGTCGATGCTGTCGTCATCCCGCTGGGCGCGGTAGACGGTTACGCCGGACTGAACCACATCCACCATTGCTTTTCCGGGATCCGCGCTGGTCAGCCGAACCCGCAGATATGCCCAAAATGGCTTCATTTTCCTTCCCTCCTCTCCAATTTGACGCACTCAATGCACCCCGAAATGATCAGCTGCTCCGCGCTCATGCGGGTCAGCTCCAAGCCCTGCCCGAAAATACTGACAGTGCCGAATTTCACCTTGACGCAGATCTGCTGCCGTCCGTACTGGACCACACCCCGGTGATGCTCGATCAGCACCCGACGGTGTCCCGCGATCTCCACCAGAGAATCTGCCAGTGCCGTTTCATCGGGAAGATCCAGCCGGTCCATCCAAAATTGTCCCATTTGCCTGCCTCCTTGCCTGCCGCCGCTGCCAAGCGGGGCGATATCCTGCTGGAAAACAATATGTGGCAAGAGGGATGATTTTTCCGAACCGGGCATAGATTCAGGCGAGGTGGTGAAATGAAACGAAGGTTTTGGCAGGGGATTTTATCCGCGGTCGGTATCATGATCCTGATTCTTGACCCGCAGACCGCACTGGATGGAGCGGTAACGGGAATCAAGCTGTGTCTGTGGTCGGTGGTGCCCTCCCTGCTCCCCTTTTTTGTGCTGTCGGCATTGCTGACAGACAGCCTGGAAAGTACCCTTCTTCGCCCTCTGGGGCGGCTGTGCGGCATTCCCCAGGGCGGTGAAGGAATTCTGGTCGCAGGGCTGCTGGGAGGTTATCCGGTGGGAGCCCAGGCCATCGGACGAGCTTACCGGGCCGGGCAGCTGGATGAAAAAACTTCCCGGCGGATGCTGATGTTCTGCAGCAATGCGGGCCCAGCCTTCATATTTGGCATCGTGGCATCAAAATTCGATCAGGTCTGGGCGGGATTTGCCCTGTGGCTGATCCATATTGCGTCGGCGGTTTTGGTTGGTTCACTGGTGCCCGGAAAAACGGATAAAAAAATGCGGATGGAAAAGGCTTCCCTATCCCTGACGGAAGCCGTTACCAGCAGTGTCAAGGTGCTGGCGGTCGTATGCGGATGGATCGTATTGATGCGGGTGGTGATGGCGTTTCTTGAGAAATGGTTTCTGCAGAATCTTTCCGATGCCGTGGGTGTGATCGTTATGGGTGCGCTGGAGCTTGCCAACGGCTGCTGCGCCCTTGAAAATATCGGGGATCCCGGTGTCAGGTTTGTGACCGCCTCCGCCCTGCTGAGCTTTGGCGGCCTATGTGTCGCCATGCAGACGGCGTCTGTGACAGGGACTCTGGGCATTCGGGACTATCTCAGGGGGAAATTGATGCAGACTGTGATCAGCATCGCCCTTTCACTGCTGTTCGTACCGCTGTTCGGCGGTGGGGGATCTATGGGACGGATGACCGCTGTATCTGTTTTTCTGGTGGTTTTGGGAATTCTGGCAGGAAATCTGAAAAATAAGTGTAGCAATCCCGGGACAATTGGTGTATAATTTCAGCAAATGAAGTGAAACGAGGTCATGCTATGCTGTTTCGTAAGAAGATCGAACGATCCTGCGCCTACTGTACCCACGGCTTACAAATGGATGAAAGTCAGGTCCTCTGCTGCAAAAAGGGGATCCGTTCCCTGCCCTCCAAATGCTTAGGCTTTCGCTACGATCCCACCAAGCGGGTGCCGCTGAAAGCAAAGGCCGTGGATTTTAAAAAATACGATAACGAGGATTATTCCCTGTAAAAAGACCGCCGGAAGGAGCTACCCTTCCGGCGGTCATCATATTATTGGATCATAGCCAGGAAATCATCCTCGCTGAGGATGGGGATTCCAAGCTCTCTTGCCTTGCGCTCCTTGGAGCCGGCATTTTCACCCACCACCACATAGGTGGT
>CAZHEG010000144.1:0-3628 GCA_964531435.1 uncultured Oscillospiraceae bacterium
TCGGTTTGCAGACCTCCCGCCCCCGCTTTGACGTGGGGTGGATGTTGGGAGCAGTAAAGACACGGAGAGGCGACCCACCTGCCGTTTGTGCAGGTCATAAATGGTCACACACGGCTAAAGCGGGGCTTTACTGAGCCGCTCCTTCACAAAAAGGGCGGCTCGGTCTTTTTTTCGCCGCAAAAAAGATAATGTTCCCCATATATTTTAAATAAATTCATAAAAAAACCCGAATAAAGCACTTGCACTCTGCTTTCAAATCAGTTATAATACCTTGGTCTATGCGCTGATCAACGCGCAGCAACACAAACGAGAGGAATTGATTACATGAGCGCTTCCGATAAGAAAAAGCTCCGCAAGGAGCAGTCTGCCGCTGCCATGACCGAAAAGCAGCAGGCTGAACAGAAAAAGCAGAAGACGGTTAAGGCGTACACCCTGACCTTCGTCATTGCCATGATCCTGGTCGTGGCTCTGGTGCTGGCTTCCGTGCTGACCATTCCCGTTCAGGTTCTGATGGCCAAGGGCACCAACGCTCTCACCGTTGGCACCCACGACATCAACGCGATCGAATTCAACTACTTCTACGGCGATGTCATCTCCAACTTCTACGGCCAGTACAGTGATTACGGCACCTATCAGGATCTGTACGTACAGCTCTACACCGGCCTGAACCCCGCCAAGTCCCTGGATGAGCAGGTCTATAATTCTGAGACCGGCGACACCTGGGCTGACTACTTCATCGACGCCGCCATCTCCAACGCCACCTGGACCTACGCCATGGTGGATAAGGCCAACGCCGAGGGCTACACCCTCTCCGAGGACGAGCTGAAGAGCATGGAGAATGTCGAAGCCTTCCTGGAGCTGTATGCCGCTTACTACGGCTACTCCAACGCCAACGGCTACCTGAAGGCCCTGTACGGCAACTCCGCTACCATTGAGAGCTACATGGAGTACTACAAGACCAGCACCCTGGCCTCTTCCTTCGCCAACACCTATCTGGAGTCCCTGGGCTACACCGCCGAGGAGCTGCGTGAGTATGAGGCTGACAAGCTGAACCAGTACAACGCCTACACCTACGCTTTCTACACCATCGACGTTGATGACTACCTGACCGGCGGCACCATCGTCACCGGTGACGACGGCAAGGATACCACTGTCTACTCCGACGAGGAGAAGGCTGCCGCTCTGGCTGCCGCTCTGGCTGATGCTGAGACTCTGGTCGGCGCCACCATTTCCTCCATCGAGGATTTTGATGCCGAGATCCAGAAGCTGGCCATCAATGCTGACTCTAAGACCGAAGTGACCTCCGCCTCCTTCACCGACCAGTCCTACTACTATGTGGACTACTACGCCAACTATTACAGCACCGACATCCGTGACTGGGTCATCGATGACGCCCGCACTGAGGGTGAGCTGACCTACATCGCCATCACCTCCACCGACGAGGATAAGAACGAGACCACCGATGGCTACTATGTGATCTACTTCGGCGGCTCCATCGATAACACCGCCAAGTACATCGGCACCGTCCGTCACCTGCTGGTGGCCTTCGAGGAAGACGATGACGACAATGTCACCGACGAGGCTAAGGCCGAAGCCAAGGCCAAGGCTGAGGAGCTGCTGGCTGAGTACAAGGCTGGCGAGCTGACCGAGGAAGCCTTCACCGCCCTGATCAAGGAGCACTCCGACGATACCGAGGACGGCCTGTACGAGGAGATCACTCCCGACTCCAACTACGTTGAGAACTTCCGGAACTGGGCCACCGCTGAGCACGAGGTTGGCGATGTTGAGATCGTCGAGACCGACTACGGCTACCACATTATGTACTACGTCAGCTGCGAGGGCAACTACCGTGACTACATGATCGAGAACGACATGATCGAGGAAGCCTACACCGAGTGGGAAGAGGCCATTCTCGAAACCGTCGAATTCACCGAGGGCAACCAGAAGTATGTCAACCGCGACATGATCATCAGCGGCTAATGAAACAAGAAAAACTCCCGGAAGCAAATTCCGGGAGTTTTTTATATCCATTTGAGCATTGTCCCAGCTTTTTCCGGGCATACTGAACCCGGGAGGCGAAGCGAATGAGCGAGAAGATCAAAATGGCCATTGCCGGTCTGGTGGCCGGAGCGGTAAACGGACTGTTTGGCGCCGGCGGCGGTATGGTCCTCGTCCCCCTGCTGACCATGACCGGGATCCCGGAAGAGGATACCTTCCCCTCCTCCGTTTCCATCATTCTTCCCATCTGCCTGGTCAGCCTTTCCTTCACCGCCTTCAGCACCGGCATTCCCCTTCTTGATGCCTTTCCCTATCTTCTTGGCAGCCTTGCCGGCGGCATTGCGGCAGGGGTGACCGGAAATAAAATACCGGTGAAGTGGCTTCACCGGATTCTGGGCATCTTTATTTTGTGGGGAGGGTATCAGTATCTATGCTAGAGTCATTTCCCATAGCCTTGACCGTTGGAGCGCTGATGGGCTATCTTGCAGGCCTGGGAATCGGCGGCGGCAGCCTGCTGATCATGTGGCTGACCCTGGTCATCGGCATGGAGCATTCCGCCGCCCGGGCCATCAACCTGATGTTTTTCATCTGCGCCGCCGGAGCGGTTTCCTTTTTCCGGTGGAAAAAGGGCAGTCTGGACCTAAGCCGGATTCTGCCCGCGATCCTCTCCGGCTGCGCCGGAGCAGCGGTGTTTTCCTGGATCAGCCTGCGCATTGATGTGGAAAACCTGCGCAAATTTTTTGGAATCCTGCTGCTCATCACCGGCGTGAAGGAGCTTTTTTACCGTCCCAGGAAGTTGAGATAACCCTCCAGAATCAGCGACGCTGCCACGGCATCCACCGTATCCTTCCGCTTCTTGCCGTGATAATTATGCTGGGACAGGATGTTGTGAGCCTCCACCGTGGTCCTGCGCTCGTCCCACATGGTCACCTTCAGGCCGGAGGCCTGGGCAAGCTCGTCCGCGAATTCCCGGCACAGCTGGGCTCTGGGGCCCTCTGTTCCGTCCATATTCCGGGGCAGACCGACCACGATCTCCCCTACCGTATTTTCCTTTGCCAGCCGCAGGATATCCGCAATTGCCTTTTCCCGGTTCCGGCTGGGCACCACAGCAGTGCTGCCCACAATGGTGCACAGCAGATCCGAAATGGCAACGCCGGTCCGCGCATCGCCGTAATCAATACCCATGATCTTGTTCATATGTAGTCCTCCTGCTAATTTTCTTCTTACATTATAATATAGCGCGGAGGAAATTTCAATGGCTGCGTCCGGTTTCTTCCCGCTGCGCCCAGGGTGATCCCTGGGCAAACGCCATTTTATCAGCCATTCAGGAGCCAAACCCCAAAGGTCAGATAGGCCGCGAAGGTAAGCCAGGCAAGATACGGCAGCTGCAGCCACGCCGCAGTGCGGTCCACCTTATAAAACGCCAGAATCATCAAAAGAACAGTGGCCCATAGCACCACGATCCATACAGACGCCACGCCGTAGGCCATGGCATTGAAGAAGATCGGCGACCAGAAGAAATTCAGTATCAGCTGAATAATATAGAGGTTCAATCCCCATTTCCGCTCCTGGCTGTCCTCACTGATCCAGATGCGGGCCGCGCTGATGCCCATCAGCGCATATAAAACCG
>CAZHEG010000145.1:0-3621 GCA_964531435.1 uncultured Oscillospiraceae bacterium
AAGGGTGCGTTTTGCAACGCACCCTCATTTTCATCAATGGGCGAACTGGCTCTTATACAGCTCCGCGTAGAAGCCGTTGCGCTGCAGCAGCTCCTCGTGGCTTCCCTGCTCCACGATCCTTCCCTGACGCATCACCAGTATCACATCTGCCTCCCGAATGGTGCTCAGGCGGTGGGCGACGATAAAGGAGGTGCGTCCTTCCATCATGGTATTGAATGCCTTCTGGATGCGGATCTCCGTCCGGGTATCGATGGAGGAGGTGGCCTCGTCCAAAATCAGCATCGGCGGCAGACACAGCATCACACGTGCGATGCACAGCAGCTGCTTCTGTCCCTGGGAAAGCTGCCCGCCTCCCTCGCCGATGACCGTATCGTAGCCATGAGGAAGCCGCCGGATAAAGCTGTGGGCATGGGAGCGCTTTGCCGCCTCGATGATCTCCTCCTCGGTGGCATCGGGCCGCCCCATGGCGATATTCTCCCGGATGGTTCCTTCCATCAGCCAGGTATCCTGCAGCACCATGCCGATCTGTGCCCGGAGATCGCTTCGCTTCATATCCCGTGTGGAAACGCCGTCCAGCAGGATATCACCCTCCTGGGGATCGTAAAACCGCATCAAAAGATTGATGAAGGTGGTCTTGCCGCATCCGGTGGGCCCAACGATGGCAATGCGCTGTCCGGGCTTTACGTCCAGGTTAAAGTCCTCGATCAGCGGCTTGTCAGGCGAATAGCTGAAGCTGATGTCGCGGATCTCAACGCCGCCCCGGGTGGTTCCGGGCTGCGCCGCGCTTTCGGGATCCTCCGTCTCCGGCTCCGCCTCGATCAGCTCCAGCACCCGGGCCGCGCAGGCCAGGGCATTCTGCAGCTCCGTCAAAACGCCGGAGATTTCATTGAAGGGCTTGGCATATTGGTTGGCGTAGCTAAGGAACGCGGTCAGGCTGCCAACGGAAATGCCGCCGGTCAGAGCGATCAGCGCGCCGCTGAGACCCACCCCGGCATACACCACGGAGTTTACAAACCGGGTGCAGGGATTGGTCAGGCTGGAGAAGAAAATGGCCCGCAGGCTGCACTTTTCCAGCATATCGTTGATGCCGTCAAAGCTGTCCATGGACTCCTGCTCGTGGCCAAAAGCCTTTACCACCTTCAGCTGCCCCACCGTTTCGTCGATCATAGCCGTCTGGTGGCCTCTGGTTTCGGTCTGCAGGCGGAACATGGAGTAGGTCCTCTTGGCGATAAAGTCCGCCACCACCAGGGACAGCGGCGTGATGCACACCACCACCAGCGCGATCTTCCAGCTGATGGAGAACATCAGGAACATGGTTCCGAAAATCGTGATCACACCGGTGAAAAATTGAGTAAAGCCCATCAGCAGGCCGTCGGCGAAGGTATCCACATCGGAAATGACCCGGCTCACCGTGTCGCCCTGGGTCCGCTGGTCCAGATAAGAAAGGGGCAGCTTCTGCAGATGGCAGAACACCTCGTCCCGGATGTCCCGGGTCACGGAATAGGTCACATGGTTGTTGAGCATATTCATGACCCACTGGCTGACGCCGGCGATCACCGCGCACAGCAGCACGCCGATCAGCTCCGTTTTCATGGCGGCAAAATCCACCTGTCCCGCATCGATGATGCAGTCAATGGCCCGGCCCACCAGAATGGGGATATACAGCGACATTCCCGCATACACCGCCGCCAGCAGCAGCGACAGCACCAGCTGCACCGCGTATTTTTTGATGCGGTGCAGGACCTTTTTCATGGTATCCGTATTATTCATGATCTGCCGCCTCCTTGCTGAACTGGGAGTAGTAGATCTCCTGGTAAACGCCGCAGGTTTGGAGCAGCTCCTCATGGGTACCCGCGCCCACCATCCTGCCGTCATCCAGGACGATGATCCGGTCGGCATACCGCACGGACGCCGCCCGCTGGGATACGATGAATGTAGTTGGGGCATCTTCCATGGCGCGAATCGCCGTCCGCAGCCGTGCGTCAGTGGCATAGTCCAGTGCCGAAGCGCTGTCATCCAAAATCAGGATGGCAGGCTTTCGTACCAGCGCCCGGGCGATGGTCAGCCGCTGCCGCTGTCCGCCGGAGAAGTTTGTGCCGCCCTGGGATACCCCGGCATCCAGCTCGCCGGTCTTTCCCTTCACGACCTCCTGGGCCTGGGCGATGTCCAGCGCCTTCCAAAGCTGGTCGTCCGTTGCGTCCTTCCTGCCCCAGCACAGGTTTTCCCGAATGGTTCCCTTAAAGAGCACTGCCTTCTGGGGCACCACGCCGATGCTCCGGCGCAGATGCTCAGGAGCATATTCCCGCACATCCACTCCATCAATAAGGACACTGCCCTCCGCGGCATTGTAAAACCCGGGGATCAGGTTGACCAGTGTGGTCTTGCCGCTGCCTGTGCCGCCGATGATGCCCACAGTCTCGCCGGGAGCAACCTGAAAGCTGATGTTTTCCAGCGCCGGATCACCCGCTCCCGCGTAGGAAGCGGTAACATTGCGAAACTCCACGCCGCCGTGGATCTCATCGGTCCGCTTGCCCCGATTGTCATCCGGCACAATGTCCAGAACATTCTGTACCCGTCCGGCGCAGGCCGCCGCCTTGGTCATCTGAATGATCAGATTCGCCATTTTCACCAGCTCCACCAGGATCTGGGACATATAGTTATACAGCGCGATCACCAGGCCCTGGGTCAGGATACCGCCTTCCACCCGGATCGCACCCACCTGCACCAACACGATCACCGCCAGATTGACGACGACGAAGGTGACGGGGTTCATCAGCGCGGAGATCCGTCCGGCGGCAAGCTGCCGCTTGGTCAGCTGCTGGGTCTTCTCCCGGAAGCTCTGCTTTTCCTTTTCCTCCATCCGGAATGCCCGCAGCACCCGAACGCCGGTCAGGTTCTGCCGGGTGGCAGAGGTCACCTGGTCCAGTCCCGCCTGCACCCGCTTGTACATGGGCATGGTCACCAGCATGATGCCAAACACCACCACGCAGAGCACCGGGATCACCCCGGCAAACACAAGGGCCGCCTGGGCATCAATGGTAAACGCCATGATCATAGCACCGAATACCACAAAGGGCGAGCGCAGCAGCAGCCGGAGGGTCAGATTAACGCCGTTTTGCACCTGGTTGATATCGGAGGTCATCCGGGTCACCATGGTAGAGGTTCCCAGGGTATCGATCTGGGTATAGCTCAGCTTCAGGATGTGGTCCATCACCGCATGCCGCAGCCGGGCGGAGAAGCCCACCGCGGCCCGGGCAGCAAAATACTGCGCCGTCACGGAGCTGGCAAGGCCGATCAGGCCCAGGGCGATCATCACGATGCTCAGCCGGATGATGTGGCCCTTGTCCCCCATGGCGATGCCGTCATCCACGATCCCCGCCACGACCAGCGGAATCAACAGCTCAAAGCAGGCCTCCAGCATCTTAAACAAAGGCCCGAGAACACATTCCTTCCCGAACCCCCGCATATATTTCAAAAGTTTCTTCAACTCATCACTTCCCGGTCAGTTTTTTCTGGATTATACCAAATATTCCCCCATAAGGCAATGCCAAATGCGGAAATTTTGAAATCAAAACAGTTGACAATTCCACGAAAACCCGGTATAATAACCGGGCAATTGAA
>CAZHEG010000146.1:0-3603 GCA_964531435.1 uncultured Oscillospiraceae bacterium
GCCATGCACCGTCTGGGCGGCAGCGTCATCGGCTTCAGCGAAGCCGGCTCCTCCTCCACCGCCAAGGGCGAGAGCCTGTCCGACACCGTGCAGACCGTCGGCTGCTATGCCGACATCATCGTCATGCGCCATCCCAAGGAAGGTGCTCCCGTGGTGGCTGCCCGCCGTGCCGGCGTGCCCATCATCAATGCCGGTGACGGTGCCCACAACCATCCCACCCAGACGCTGACCGACCTGCTGACCATCTGGCGCAGCAAGCATACCTTCAACAATCTGACCATCGGTCTGTGCGGCGACCTGAAGTTCGGCCGTACCGTTCACTCTCTGGTTGCGGCCATGGCCCGCTACACCGGTGTCAAGTTTGTCTTCATCGCACCCGAGGAGCTGCGTTTCCCCCGGTATATCATCGAGGATGAGCTGGAGAGCCGGGGCATCGAATACAAGGAAGTCACCACCATGGAGGAAGCCATGGCAGATCTGGACGTGCTGTACATGACCCGTGTCCAGAAGGAACGTTTCTTCAACGAGGCTGACTACATCCGTCTGAAGGATACCTATATCCTGACTCCCGACAAGCTGGAGCCTGCCAAGAAGGATATGATCGTCATGCATCCCCTGCCCCGTGTCAACGAGATCTCCGTCACCGTGGACGACGATCCCAGAGCCGCTTATTTCCCCCAGGCCAAAAACGGTATGTTCATCCGTATGGCTTTGATTTTGAAAATGCTGGAGGTTAATGTATGATTATCGGACAGATCAAAGATGGCATCGTGCTGGACCATATCACCGCAGGCAAGGCCATGGAAATCTATAACATTCTGAATCTGGGCAAGCTGGACACCACCGTTGCACTGATCAAGAACGCAAGCAGCCCCAAGATGGGCAAGAAGGACATCATCAAGGTCGGCACACTGCTGGACCTGGATCTGGATGTGCTGGGTTATCTGGATCCCGGCATCACCGTCAATGTGATCCGCAACTACGAGGTTGCCGAGCGTCGTCATCTGGCGCTGCCCCAGCGGGTCGTGGGTGTTATCAAGTGCAAGAACCCCCGCTGCATCACCTCTGTGGAGCAGGGAGTTGTCCACGAATTCAAGCTGGCTGACCCCGCTAAGAAGATCTACCGCTGCATCTACTGCGAACATCAGGCAAAGTAAATCACAACCAATTCAGGCAGCCGCGAAAAGCGGCTGCCTGTTTTTTGAAAACAGAAAATGGAGCCGCAGCAAAACATGGGTTTGCCGCGGCCCTTTTTTCCTCATAAATACCGAAACCGCAATGGCGGGGCGTCGGTGCTGACCCGGGTGCCGGGGGCCACGGAGCGGGTGATGAAAACATTCGCCCCAATGGTGCTGCCCCTTCCAATAACGGTATCGCCGCCCAAAATGGTGGCGTTGGCATAGACCGTCACCCCGTCCTCCACCGTGGGATGCCGCTTCCCTTCCCCCCGCTTCGCGGCGTTCCGGGTGGACAATGCCCCCAGGGTCACCCCCTGATACAGCTTCACACCCTCCCCGATCACCGCCGTCTGCCCGATGACCACACCTGTGCCATGGTCGATGAAAAAATGGCTGCCGATCCGGGCGCCGGGATGGATATCGATGCCGGTCCGGCTGTGGGAATGCTCCGTCATCATCCGTGGCAGAAGCGCCACCCCCGCTTCGTAAAGGGCATGGGCCAGCCGGTACACCGTCACGGCATAAAAGCCGGGATACGCCAGCAGCACTTCCTCCCTGCTCCCGGCGGCGGGATCTCCATCCAGCGCCGCCTGCAGATCCGTTGCCAGCACGTCCCGGATCCCCGGCAAACCGCGGAAAAACACCTCCGCCTTATCCTCCCCGATCAGGGCGGCGGTATCCCGGAATACCTCCTGCGCGCCCTGTCCCCCATTTCCGAAGCAGGCGGGAAACAGCAGCCGCCGCAGCTCCTCCGTCAGCCGCCCCACCGCCTCCGGGTCAAAGCATTGCCCTACAAAAATATCCTCCATACCATCCCTCCCGGAAATACTATGCCTGCCATCCCCCGAATATACTGGCCGGGAGGTGATATTATGATCAAGCTGATCGGAAACACGCCAATGATCTCCATCCCCCACCCAAACGCCCGGATTTTGGCGAAGCTGGAATGGTTCAACCCCACGGGGTCATCCAAGGACCGGGCCGCGGCAGCCATGCTCCGGGCGGCGGGGCTCTCTCCCGGGGCTGCGGTGGTGGAGGCCACCTCCGGCAACACCGGCATCGCCCTCAGTGCCCTGTGCGCTTTTCTGGGATACCGCTGCGTCATCGTCATGCCCGCCGACATGAGCCCGGAGCGGCAGCGCCTGATGGCGGCCTATGGGGCCCGGGTCATCCTCTCTCTCCCGGAGAAGGGCATGGCAGGGGCCGTGGGTATGGCAAAGGAGATGGACGGATTTTATGTCAACCAATTTGAGAATCCCGCCAATCCCCAGGCCCATTTTGACACCACCGGGCCGGAGATCTGGAACGCCACCGGCGGCGCGGTGGACATCCTGGTGGCAGGCATCGGCACCGGGGGCACCATTTCCGGCGCCGGGCGGTACCTGAAAAGGCAAAAGCCCTCTCTCCTTGCGGTGGGTGTCCTGCCCTCGGAAGGGGGCATTCCCGGCATCGGGGCAGGATTTCTCCCCCGGACGCTGGACCCCGCCATCCCGGACGAGATCCTTTCCGTTCACGCAAACGATGCCGCCGGAGAAGCCCGCCGCCTGGCCTCCATGGGGATCCTCGCCGGAATCTCCTCCGGCGCGGCCCTTTGGGCGGCGCGGAGGCTGGCGGACCGAAGGGAAAACCGGGGCAAAACCATCGTTGCGATATTCCCGGACTCCGGCGAACGGTACCTCTCCACCGGGGTTTACGGCGGGCAGTCTCCCTCCGCGCCCTCCAAGAATTAACAGAAAATTTACGGCAAATCTCCGTTTCTTCATTGCGGCTTTGGGTAAATTATGATATGATGTGACCATTACAAGACAGGAGGGTCTGCAATGGAACAGAATCCCCGGGATCCAAACAAGAATAACAGCGGGGGCAATAATCCCGCAGAAAATAAAAAAGGCAAAGGCATTTGGGTGTCCCTGATCTTCACGGTGGTCATCGTGCTGATCATCAGCCTGATCTACAACTTTGTGGTGGACAGCCAATTTGAGGAAACCACCTTTTCCGATTTCCTGACGGAAATGGAGAACGGAAACCTCTACGAGGTGGAATTCCACTCCGACCGGGTCTACTACCTGACCGTGACAGAGGCGGCAAAGCCCGCCGGTGAACAGGTGGCCTGCTACACCGGCCTGCCCGACGGCGATGTGCTGACCCTCTCCAGAGAGCTGGATGCCCTGGGGGTCACCGTCAGCGAAGCCATCGTGGAGGATAACTCCGGCATCATCATGATCATGTACTACGTGATCATGTTCGCCCTGATCTTCGTGATGATGCGCAGCCTGACCAAGCGCATGAGCGGCGATGGCATGATGGGCAATTTCGGCAAATCCAAGGCCAAGGTCTACATGGAAAAGCAGACCGGTGTCACCTTTAAGGATGTGGCCGGACAGGACGAGGCCAAGGAATCCCTGCAGGAGATCATCGATTTCCT
>CAZHEG010000147.1:0-3546 GCA_964531435.1 uncultured Oscillospiraceae bacterium
ACTGCAAGACCTACTTTGCCGACGAGTACGGCGAGTGGTACGGCTACCTGCGCCGCGACGGCAAGCCCACCCAACCCGCCTGCAAGGGCAGCACCTTCAAGGGTCCCTTCCATGTACCCCGCTGCCTGATTCTGGTGGACCGTATGATGTCCCAGATTCTGGGCGAATAAAATTCCTGCCCAAAGCGAATCAGATCCATCCACAGCAGAAAGGAGATTGACTGTGACAGAGCAAGATATCGGTATTTTTGAGCGGATTCACGCCTCCTACTACCAACTGACCGCCGCCGAGCGAAAGGTCGCGGATTTTGTGCTGGCCCACCAGGATCAGGTCCAGTTCATGTCCATCACCCAGCTCGCCGACGAGTGCGGCACCGCCGAGGCAACCATCTCCCGCTTCTGCCGCAGTCTGAAGCTGAAGGGCTTCAACGCATTTAAGCTGGAGCTGGCCCGCAGCACCTCCATCAGCCCGCCGAAGAAGGAAGAACCCGAGAAGAACACCATGATGAGCCGCTGCCTGGAGGTGGGCCGCTTCGCCAACGACGCGGTATACCAGACCATTGAGCTGGCTGACCAGGAGCAGGTGGAGCGGGCTGTGCGGATGATCGAGGACGCGCCTCATGTCCTTTGTGTCGGCTCCGGCGGCTCCATGCTGATGGCCCAGGAGTTCGCCCATCTGTTCTCCACTGTCACCGGAAAAGTGTCGGCAGTGTCCGACTCCCACCTTCAGATGACCGCCGTGGCCACCATGAGCAGCAAGGACATCATCGTCCTCTTCTCCTACTCCGGTGCCACCACCTTCGGCCTTCAAATTCTGGAGCTGGCGAAAAGCCGTGGCGTCAAGACCATCCTCATTACCCGTTTCCGCAAATCCCCCGCTGCCAGCCTTGCTGACGCGGTGCTGTGCTGCGGCTCCAACGAGGGCCCCTTCCAGTTCGGCTCCGTTCCCGCCAAGATCGCACAGCTGATCGTAATGGATATCCTGTTCCAGGAGTACTGCTTCCGCAACCGAAAGAAGTGCGAAGAGAACATCCAGAACATCGCCACCGCCCTATCCGGTATGCATCTATGAAATACTTATCCCAATTTCTGATCATTCTGGGCTTTACCCTGCTGGGAGAAGCCCTGCAGCGGCTGATCCCGTTGCCCATCCCCGCATCGGTCTACGGCCTGGTGCTGCTGTTTGCGGCCCTGTGTTCAGGCCTTGTGAAATTGGAGCAGGTAAAAACCGCCGGCTCCTTCCTCACCTCCATCCTCCCGGTGCTTTTCGTATCCCCCACCGTGCGGATCGTGGAGTTCTGGAGCCAGATTCAGGATCAGCTGCTGATCATCTGCCTGCTGACGGCGGCTTCCACGGTGCTGACCTTCGGCATCAGCGGCGCAGTGACCCAGCGGCTGCGGAAGAAAGAGGGTGACCGGGATGTCTGAGCTCCTTTCCATCGGGATCCTTCCCGTGGCGCTGACCCTCGGGGCTTACCGTTTCGGCCTGTTTCTGCAGAAAAAGCTGCGCTCCCCCATGGCAAATCCCATTCTCATCGCGGTCATTTTGGTGCTGGCGTTTCTGGGCATCACCGGCATGGACACCCAGACCTATCAGGAGGGCACCGCCTATCTTTCCTGGCTTATGACCCCCGCCACCATCTGTCTTGCCATCCCCATGTATGAGCAGCTGCAGATCCTGCGCAAAAACCTGAAGGCTGTGCTGGCAGGCGTTGCCAGCGGTGCCATCGGCTGTGTGGTCATGGTGCTGGCAGTTTGCCTGCTGTCCGGCTTCGACCGGGAGCTGACCATATCCCTGCTTCCCAAAAGCGTCACCTCCGCCATCGGCGTTCCCCTGAGCGAGCTGGGCGGCGGCATCGCCTCCCTCACCACCGCGGTCATCATCCTTACCGGAATCCTTGCCAGCATCCTCGGCACCGCCTGCTGCCGGCTCTTCCGCCTGACAGACCCCATTGCCCGGGGCGTGGCCTTCGGCACCGCCGGGCACGTGATCGGAACCTCCAAGGCCAACGAGCTGGACCCCCTCACCGGCGCTGTCAGCAGCCTTTCTCTGGTGGTGGCAGGTCTGCTCACCGCGGTGCTGTTCCCGCTGCTGCTGAAAATCATTTGACCAATGAAAAAGACCTTCGGGATCACCCGAAGGTCTTTTGCTGTTATGATTTGGGAAGCAGGATCGCAATGCCGTAGGCAGGCAAATTCAGGGTGGTGCCCGACCGGGTGATCTTCTCGTCGCTGACGGAGAGGGTCACCGTCAGATCCCAATCGGAATAGGCCGACAGGTCCACCCGGGCAGCTTCTTTGTTGATGTTCATGACGATGATACAGCTTTCCTGATCCCAGGTTTTGCGGATCGCCACCACGCAGCCGCTGTTCAGCCCGGTCTCCGCCGACACAGTGCCGTGGGAGATGACAGGCAGCGCATTGCGGATGGCAATGGCCTGGCGGTAGTAGTTATACACAGAGGAATCGTCCTCCACCTGCTCATTCAGGCCACCCAGGGGATAGCTGGCAGGCACGGTGCAGCCCGGTGCGGGGGTGCACAGAGTCTCACTGCCATCGGTTGCCCACAGCATCGGCGCCCGGAAGGAGGGATCATCCTGAGCGCCGCAGACCATACCGATCTCCTCGCCGTAATAGATGAAGGTGCTGCCGCTGATGAACAGGTTCATGGCTGCGGCAAGCTTGGCCTTATCCACATCCCGGGCAACGAAGCCCATAATGCGGCCCACATCGTGGTTGGACAGGAAGGACGCGTCGATGTAGCCGGGGTTCTGCTCCCGGTTGGCGGTGTCCCAGGCTTCCAGGGTGGAAGCAAAGCTTCCCACAATATTCTCCCGCCCGGCAGCCCGCAGCGTCGCCGCGATGCGGCCGGAGGTATCGCCGTAGGCATAGCTGAAGATACTGGTGATGCCGCTCTGATAATAGCTGGTGATGGTGGTGGCACTGTCCCAGACCTCCGCCACCAGGTAGGCATCGGGATCAATGGAGGTGGCTGTTTCCTGCAGCCAGGCCAGCACCTCGATGTTCCGGGTGGGATTGCCGGAATAGAATTCCTTGGCGGCATCCAGCCGGAAGCCGGCCACGCCCTTGCCCAGCCAGAATTCCATGATCTGACGGATATCCGCCCGCAGGGCCTCGCAGCCCCAGTTCAGGTCCGGCATGTTGTCGGAGAACTGGCACTCATAATAAAACCGGGTGCCGCCCACGCGGCTGTAGCCCGCGGCAGCGGTCTCGGAGAAGTTGTAGTACTCCACATAGGGGCACACCGCGGGATCCGGGTCCTGGCCCTCCTCCAGGGCAGCCAGATATTTGGTCGCCTCGGTGAACCAGGCATTGTCGCTGCCGGAGTGGTTCACAACCAAATCGATGATGACCTTGATGCCCCGCTCTTCGCACTCGGCGATGAGGGCGTCAAAATCCTCCATGGTTCCGTAGGTCGGGTCGATGGCATAGTAATCCCGCACATTGTACTTGTGATACGTCGTACTGGGATGGATGGGCATCAGCCAGATGCCGGTGATGCCCAGCTCCTGCAGATAGTCCAGCT
>CAZHEG010000148.1:0-3523 GCA_964531435.1 uncultured Oscillospiraceae bacterium
AGGGCGGCACCAAGGAGACGGACAAGCTGATCCGCCGCCTGGAGCGGGAGATCGAAAAGAAAGAAAAGGAAATTGCGGACCTGGATGGGAAGATCGAGGCTGCCGCGGCGGATTATCAGGAGCTGACCCGGCTGCTCTCCGAGAAGGAGACGGCGGAGGAAGAGCTGATGGAGCTGATGGAGCAGTGGGAAGAAGCCCAGGAAGGTTAAAGGAGGCAATACTGTGTTTGGATTATTCAGCGTTATGTTTTTTCTGGTTTTTATCCTGGTTTTTGCGGTGATCATTACCAATTTGGTCCGGGGTGCCAAGCAGTGGAATAAAAACAACAATTCCCCCAGGCTGACGGTGGAGGCCACCGTTGTGGCAAAGCGGACCAACCACACCCACCATTCCGGCGGACAGGATCATATGTCTCACACCAGCACCAGCTACTATGCAACCTTCCAGGTCGCCAGCGGCGACCGGATGGAGCTGAGCATGCAGGGCTATGAATACGGCATGCTGGTGGAGGGCGACAAGGGCAAGCTCACCTTCCAGGGTACCCGGTATCTTGGCTTTGAAAGAGGGATTGGCATTGAGTAAAGAATATGTCTGGCCGCTGAAGATCGAGGACGAGGAGCACAACTGGTCCTGCGTGGTGGATGAAGATGAGTGCATTACTTACGAGGACGGCGTGGAGCGGGAGCGGATTCCCATGTCCAACCTTAAGAAGCGCAAGGGTGTGATGCAGATCGACACCAAGGTTTCCGTTTTTGGTGGCAGCTGTGAATTTAAGCTTCAGCGGGGGGTGCCCTACCTGATGGTGGGGGGAAAGTGGTGCTGCTCCGTTACCACCAATGAGGAGCGGATGATCAAAAATATCCGCTCCGGAAAGCAGACCGCCATCGCACAGATCGCAATCAGTGTGGCAATTATGCTGTACTGCCTGTTTGTGGTGCTTTCCGGCGATGAACTGGGTACATGGATCATTGCCCCGGTGGTGGCGGTGGTCGCCATTGCAAACGGCATCAACCAGTACCGGGAAGTGGCGAAGATCGAGAAGGAAGTCAAAAAAATCGCAGAAGAGGGTAACGAATGACAAAGTATAATAAGCTGGTTCGGGACCGGATCCCGGAGATCATCATGCAGTGCGGCGAAAGTCCCAAGTACCGGACCCTGAATACCGGAGAGTTTTTCCTGCAGCTGGAGCGGAAGCTGGATGAAGAGGTGGATGAATTCCACCGGGATGAAACACTGGAGGAGCTGGCGGATGTGCTGGAGGTGGTGTATGCTCTGGCGGATGCTATGGGCTACACCAAGGAAGAGCTCCACACGGCCTGCGATGAAAAGCGGGCGCGCCGGGGCGGCTTTGCCAAGCGGATCTTCCTGATGAGCAAGGAGTAAAACCTGCCCGGATGCGAGGAGGCGATGAAATGAAGAAGAACATCAAGCGGTGGATCCTGGCACTTTTTGCCGCGGCGTTGACGGTATGGGTCCTGTGGGCCAATACCGCCCTGGAGGCTACTGAAATCACCGTTTCCGATGCCGGTCTGCCGGAGGCCTTCGACGGATTTCGGATCGCCCATGTTTCAGACCTGCACAGTGCAGAGATGGGGCAGGGGAATGAGAAGCTGATCGGGATGCTCCGCGCCATGGAGCCGGACATCATCGCCATCACCGGCGACCTGATGGACAGCCGGGATACTTCGGCGGAGGTTGTCCTTTCCTTTGCGGAGCAGGCCATGCAGATCGCGCCCTGTTACTACGTGACGGGGAACCATGAGGTGCGCCTCGGTAATGACCTCTATGAAACGCTGATGGAGGGCTTGGAAGGGCTCGGCGTTGTGGTGCTGGAGGATGAACGGGTTGTTTTGACCCGGGATGAATCCTCCATCTGCATTGCGGGTCACGCCTGGGGCCCTGTGGCGGCGCTGGAGAAGCTTTCCGGCGGGGAGCAGTACACGGTGCTCCTGAGCCATCCGCCCGAGGACATCGACGCCTACGCCGCGGCAGGGTTCCAGCTGGTGCTCAGCGGACATGCCCACGGCGGACAGTTCCGGCTGCCCTTTATTGGCGGGCTTGTGGCCCCGGGGCAGGGGATTTTTCCGAAGTATGATGCCGGGCTTTACCGGGTTGATGATACCTTCATGGTGGTCAGCCGGGGCATCGGGAACAGCATCATTCCGCTGCGGTTTAACAACCGGCCGGAAGTGATTTTGGTAACCTTGACAGTTGGAGATTAAAGCTCTATAATAGTGCGAGAATAAGACAAAGGAGCGAATTCATCATGAGTTCTTGTAACGGTAACTGCGGCAGCTGCGGTTCCTCCGATTGCGGCGACCGCAAGAAGGAGAGCCTGCTGGCTGCGCTGAACCCCAAATCTTCGGTTAAGAAGGTCATCGCCGTGGTATCCGGCAAGGGCGGCGTTGGCAAGTCCACCGTGACCTCTATGCTGGCTGTTTCCATGGCCCGCAAGGGCAAGCGTGTGGCGGTGCTGGATGCCGATATCACCGGACCCTCCGCGCCCACTGCCTTCGGCGTCAATGAGTGCCAGGGGGCTAATGAGGACGGCCTGTACCCCGCACTGACCCGGGGCGGCATTCAGGTCATGTCCATCAATCTGCTGCTGGACAACCCCGCTGATCCTGTGGTGTGGCGAGGCCCTGTCATCGCCGGCGCGGTGAAGCAGTTCTGGACCGACGTGATCTGGGAGGATGTGGACTATATGTTCGTGGATATGCCTCCCGGAACCGGCGACGTGCCCCTGACGGTGTTCCAGAGCCTGCCGGTGGACGGCATCGTGATCGTCACCAGCCCCCAGGATCTGGTGAGCATGATCGTCAGCAAGGCTGTGAAGATGGCCCAGATGATGCATATTCCTGTGCTGGGCTTCGTGGAGAATTACGCGTATCTTCAGTGCCCGGACTGCGGCAAGAAGATCAATGTCTTTGGACAGTCTCATCTGGATGCGGTTGCGGCGGAGCATGGGATCCCTGTGCTGGCGCGGCTGCCCATCGACCCCAAGGTGGCCGAGGCATATGACAGCGGCCTGATGGAAACGGTGAATACCGACGGTGTTGCGGATGTGATCCGCGCTGTGGAGAATGCTTGAGAAAAACCGAAAGGGCGCGTGAAAACGCGCCCTTCGCCTGTTTTGGGTGTCAAAGAGTTGCGGCGCCTAAAAATATCCACGTCATTGCGAGGAGCGCAGCGACGTGGCAATCCCGTATGGCTATGCAGCGAGGAAAAATATAAAAACAGCCCGAAAGATCCACGGGATTGCCACGCCAGTGTGCGCACTGGCTCGCAATGACGTGTATTTTTTGACTCCCCCCAGTTTGCGAACTGGGATACCCCCCTCATAAATGCGGGGGGCAAGGGTTCGGCACGTTATCCAACTGCACGCTAAACTCCAATTTGTTGATCCCATTTTTTATTTAATTAAAAAAACACCCGCCGAAAATTCGGCGGGTGTCATTTTGCCTGTTCAGATCAAATTACTTGATCTCAGCCTCAGCGCCGGCTTCCTTCAGCTCAGCGACCA
>CAZHEG010000149.1:0-3467 GCA_964531435.1 uncultured Oscillospiraceae bacterium
AGGGCGCGTCGAAGGACGCGCCCTGATGGTGATGACCAATATCAAATGCTGATCCACACATCCTCGATCCAGATCTGGGACACCGCGCCGCTGTCAATTAACGCCAGGAAGGTCTCCGGCGTGCCGGAAACGTAGCAGCCGTAGCTGTAAATGCCGTTTTCCTCCACATAATTCAGCACCTGGGTGTAATAGCTCTCCTGAATGGTGTATCTTGTGTCGATTCCAGTTCCTGCCGCAACCTGATCGGCGGAAAACTGCAGCAGGGACTTGAAATGGGTCTCCAGGTTGGCGGCGGTGATTTCCACTTCCTTGGTATCCAGGCAGGGGTAGTATTTGTTCGCTTCGATCCGAACAGTGCCGGATTGGTATATATCCATACCGCACAGGGGCAGCAGCTGCTTGTCCAAGGGGCTGGTGCGGATGGCAGTCCAGCCCACATGGCCGCTGATCAGGCTGTCCTGAAATTCCAGTATCTCCTCCATGCTCTTATCCTCCGGGAAGGATACCGCTGCCAACACTGTCACATATTCCGGCAGTGCCGCCAGCTTATCATGGATCTCCTGGAGCCGCGGTCCGCTCTGGGGATAGAAGGGATAGGTCGCCCGGTCAAAAATATTGACAGGACAGGTTTGCAGAAAGTCCACTGGGAACATCAGTTCGCCTTTTTCAAGGGTGGCTGTGGTGAAAAGACTTTCGCCGCCCCGGTATGCGTCCCAGTATTGGATGGAGATGCTGTAGGAAGCGAAGCCTGTTTTAGCAGCATTGGTACTGAAAATACGGCTGTTGGGGCAGAACAGCTCTGCGTATACAGCCAGCATCAGTTCTAAATCTGTGGAATATGCTGTGCCATAGCTTGTGGTGTTGGGATCCCAATAGATTCTTTCCGCCGCGGGGATACCGATGAAAACCGTCCCCAGCAGCAGGGCGGCGATCACAATGGTGCTGACCAGCACGGTCAGGGTGCTGCGCTTGCGCAGACTCTTCCGCACTTTCTTCATTTCCTCTACGGAAGCCTCGGCGATCTGAGCAGGCTCCTCCCACTGTTCGTCCAGATATTCGGCAATCAGCCGGTTCTTTTCCAGCTCCGCCTCCACCAGCTGCCGCTCTTCTTCGGTGGCGGTTCCGGCGCGGTAGTGCTCCATTGCTTCTTTAAAAGTCATAGCCTTGTTCCTCCATTCGCTGTTTCAGTGTTTTCCGCAGGCGGGAAAGCCGCTGGCGGACCGCCGGGTGGCTTTTACCAACCAGCCGCGCCACTTCCGGCAGGGGAAGGGCGGAAAAATAATGCAGTGTCACGATCTCCCGGTCCAGGGGCGAGAGGGTTTGGATGCCCTGCCAAAGGCAGCGGTACCGCTCGTTTTGCAGATACATGGTTTCCGGTGTCCGGTGGTCGGACACGGCATCTAAGTGTTCCTCCGAAAGGAGGGCGGGCTGTCTGCGCAGGTGGTCGATCCATAGATTCTTGCACACCCGAAACAGCCAGAACTGAAAAGAGGGGATCTCCTGGGGAAGGCTGATGTAGGCCTTGACAAAAGCGTCCGCAACGATATCCCTGGCCAGCTCCGCATCGGAACACAGGGCCGTGGTGTAGAGCAGGGCCGCGCTGTAATACCGGTCATACAGCGTCTGCAGGATCTCATTTTCCATCGCATCCAACCTCCTTTCACTTTATAAACGGATGAGGGCGGGAATTGTGACATATTTCCCGGAAAATATACCAGCATTATAGCGAAACGAACCGCATATTTCAATGTGAAAAAGCCGGAGCACATGCGGCCCCGATACCTACGTCATTGCGAGAAAGCTGCGCGTCATGGCGATCCCCGGCACCGTGTGGTTTCGTGGAGAGGAAAAAATCCTGAACGCAAAAGCGTGATCTCCTTAGCAGAGAATAGCGAATCAAAATAATTGATGCCTGCACAGACCCGGAATGGGTGCTGTGCAGGCATTTTAATTATGCAGTGGGATGGGGCGAAGGCTCCCTTTACACAAGGGAGCCTTTGGTACGGCTGAAATTTGTACCAACCCCTTCTGCCTGTGGCAGGCAGAGCATCCGGATGTCCACTGGACGAAGGAAAATAGGCAGAAGCCATAAGCCACAACAAAAACCGGAAGGTCAAACGACCTTCCGGTAATGCACCCCACACATTTCTCCGTTAAGAACACTGAGTAAAAGCATTCAGGATTCTTGGCAGTATTGAACTAAATGTATATTGGTTGACAAATATACTATTCCCAATCAAGAGTCAAAGAACTCGAAGCCAAGCAGCGGCGGCTGGAACTGGAAGTCCGGCAGGCCAAGCGTGAGGTCAACGGGCTGACAGACCTGCATGCGGTCCAGGAAGCCAAATGTCGGTTGAGGGTGCGCCAAAGCGCCTTGCGGCAGTTTGTTGACGAGAATAGCGATGTGCTGCGCCGGGATTACTGGCGGGAGCGGGATGATTTGGCAAAAAATGTTCAAAGTATGAAAAATACTGTTGCAAAGCAGCGAAACGATGCTACAATAACAGAAGGCAAGGATGTAAGAGAGGAAGTCGAAGTGCACCACATAACCCAATTGGATGTCGAGAAATATAAGTGTGTGACAGGGGATATCACGACACGCGACGTTGTTATAACAGATGAACGCATCCAGCATATTGTCGACCACCATCCCAACGACTTTGAACGGTATGAGTCATACATGGCGCAGATAATAGAAAAACCGGACTATATTCTGCAATCTGATATGCCCAACACTGCTTTTGTCCTCAAGGAGATCATGGAAGCAGACGAGAAGTTTCAGCTTATTCTTCGGCTTAAGGTATCGACAGATCCAGAGCACTACAAGAATTCTGTTATCACTTTTCTTAAGATTAGCGAGAAGAAATGGAATAAATATCTGCGAAACAAAAAAATACTTTACAAAAGCGAATAAGTGCAGTAGAATGAACGTAGGATAGATATGGTTATTTGAGGTGGAGATTTCGTGTCGCCACGCGCCGCAGCCGTTTGGCGAGGGCAAAAGAAATGCAGGGGAATGGCACGCCTGCCAAATAACCACAATTCGCTGGAGCCACATTTTGTGGCTCCATTTATTGGCCACCGAACCGATCCCGGAACGGTGGTTTTTCTATGCTCATTTTAATAACCCGTTGATGGAAGCAACTTGTAAGAACTACTTACAGGTTGCTTTTTTTATACCCAAATTGCCCAACAGGGCGGAAAGGAGACTACTATACGCAAGAAGAATAACCCCGAGCAGGAGGCAGAGCCTACCACTGAGGAGTTGGAAGAAACGCCTGATCAGGAAAAGAAAACCGAAATCCTCAGCGGGAAGATATTCGTTATTCATCAGCGTTAGCGACTTCATCATTCGTTATTCATTACAAAAATCCGTTTTAATGAATGATGAATATTGAATAATGAAGAATGAATAATACAAAACAAAAATCCGCTCTCTTGCGAGAACGGATTTTTGTTTTGGCAGT
>CAZHEG010000150.1:0-3466 GCA_964531435.1 uncultured Oscillospiraceae bacterium
TACTGGGCAGAGGAATACCATCTGGATGGCTTCCGCTTCGATTTGATGGGCCTGCACGACCTGCAGACCATGCAGCTCATTGAGGAGGCGGTCCACGCCATCAACCCCGGTGCCATCATTTACGGCGAAGCCTGGACCATGGGCTCCACCTATGACGGAAGTGCCCAGGCAAACCAGTCCAATATCAGCAAGATCAGCACCACCGACGGCGCGGCGGGCGGCATCTCCGTATTCAACGATGCCATCCGGGACGGCCTGAAGGGCAGTGTGTTCACCTCCACCTCCCGCGGCTACATCAGCGGCGCCTACGAGAGCAACGCCGCGGCGGTGAAGTTCGGCATCAAGGGCGGCCGGGGCAGCGCGGCAGGCTGGCAGGTCAGCGGCGCGGCGGTGATCAACTACATGAGCTGCCATGACAACCTGACCCTGTGGGATAAGCTGACCCTTTCCTGCCCGGAGAGCACGGTGCAGGAGCTGGTGGCCATGAATAAGCTGGGCATCGCCATTTTGATGGTGTCCCAGGGCACTCCCCTCTGGCAGGCCGGCGAGGAAATGCTTCGCACCAAGGACGGCGACGAGAATTCCTACAATTCCAGCGACGCCATCAATAACATCGACTGGGACGTTCTGGTTCCCGGCTCCGAGGAAGCAGAAACCATGGCCTACTACGCGGGCCTTATCGAAATGCGGAAGGCTTATGACATCTTCCGCTCCACCGGCTCCGTGGCCATCACCTTCCAGGACCTGGAGGGGGGCGGCATGGCAGTCAAGTACGATGACCACATGGGCGGCAAGGCCCTGGTGATCATCAACCCCACGGACAGCGCTCTTGGCTACACCCTGAGCGGCGAGTGGAACCTGGTCGCAAACGGCGTCCAGGCGGGCAGTGAAATTCTGGCGGTTCAGAGCGGTGAAGTGACCGCGGAGCCTGTCAGTGTGCTGATTTACGTCAGCTAAAAAAATAAGAGGAGGAAAAAAGTATGAAAAAGACAATTGCAATGCTGCTGGCAGCCGTGATGCTGCTGGGCCTGATGGCTGGCTGCACCGGCGGTGAGCAGGGCGGCGAAACCACCACCGCACCCAAGGAGACCCTTGCCCACGTGGAAGACAGCAACACCTATTACCTCATCGGCACCGGCTCCGGCGACATGGGCGAGAGCGCATGGGGCCACAATGTGGAGAACCTGACCCTGGTGAAGGACACTGCCGTGACCGACGCCAACATCTACTCCGTGGAGGTCACCCTGTATGCCGGCGATTGCTTCCAGATCTGCCACGGCGGCTCCTGGACCGGCCAGATGGGCATCGGCTATGTGGAGGGCGCCGAGTATGCCGACGGCACCAACAGCTATGACGGCCGGGAATACACCGCTGCCGACAAGAAGTACGCAGCTGTGAAGAACGACGCCGGTGAAGTGGTGTTCTACGGCAGCGACGAGTACAACAATGCCTTCACCAGCTGGAACATCTTCCTGGCAGAGGGCCACGACGGCATCTACAAGGTCACCCTGACTACCTATCCCAGCAGCCCCAGCAAGAACAGCATCTCCATCGAATTCGTGGAGGCCGTTGCCGCCCAGGAGGTCACCCATGACATGCAGATCGTGGGCACCAACAACGAGTGGAGCACCGACGGAAACGGCATCGCCATGACCCAGAATGACGACGGCACCTGGACCGGCTGCATCACCGTCACCGACGAGATGTACGCCGAGTGGCTGCCCGAGGGCGCCGCTGCTGCCATCAAGGTCTACAACATGATCGACGGCGGCTGGTACGGCGACAGCACCGGCGAGAATGTCTACCTGGAGAAGGCCACCTATGCGGTGAAGTACGACCCCGCAACCAACGCTGTGGAAGTGGCGAAGATGGATTACTACATCGTGGGAACCCTGGTGGATGCAGAGGGCAATGCTGTCAACTTCAGCATCGATCCCGATGTCTGCCCCGTTCTGACCGTTGCCGACGGCGTGGCTTCCGTGGAATTCACCGCCTATGACGTCAGCGCCGTAGCGGATTACAGCTGGATCACGGAGCAGGGCAAGGCCGGTGTTATGGCCATCAAGGTGGTCTACGGCAGCAGCTTCGGCGTTACCGACTGGTACGGCGCTGCTGACGGCGACAACTTCTACCTCTACGAGGGCACCTACACCGTGTCCATCGACATTGCTACCGGCACTGTCACTGTCAGCTGAGCGGGGAGCCCATATTATGACAAAAAGCCCCGGGAAATTTTCCCGGGGCTTCGTATTCCGTTAGCAGCCGAAGCAGCACAGCTGGCTGAGAATCTGCCAGATGGCCTCGCAGCAGTTGCCGAGCGCGAAAATGAACATCTTGCCGACCTCCTTATCCGTATTTCCCTTGCAAGGACAGGACTGATTGTAACTGATTTGTAACTCTTTATCAAGCTGTAAATACTGGTAACGCAGAGGCCCGGGATGACGGCTCTGTCTAACTGCGGCAGAAACTGGACTTTGAATTTCCCTGACATGCTGAAACGCCCCGCTTGAGCGGGGCGTTTTGCTTATGTATCACAGCAGGAATTTCAGGATGCCGAAGGCGATGGCGATCAGCGCCAGGGGAATCAGCACAGCGATACCGCCGACGAAGATGACGCAGTAAAACAGCAGGGGAATGGCAACGCCGAAAAGCAGGGAAGCAACGATCTTCGCGGCACCCCAGGCTGCCTTGAAAGCCAGCTTCAGCGACTTTAAAATCAGCCAGACGCACAGTATTCCAACGATAATTTCCAGCAAAGTGGGGACCCTCCTTTCTCTTTCTGGCAACAGTATAGCAGAAAATGCCGGGGGATATGTGTATGAATTGTAACATTTGACTTTTTCCCGCGGGGGTCCTATAATGACCCCGGGAGGGATGAAAGATGACGGTCAATGATAAGGATTACACGGTTCTGGGCCTTTTGGGCAAGGGAAAGGGCGGCTACTCCTACCTGGTCACTGACGGCGCGGAAAAATTCGTCCTGAAGCAGATCCACCATGAGCCCTGCGACTATTATACCTTCGGGGATAAGCTGGCTTCCGAGCTGCGGGACTATCAAACGCTCACGGCGGTGGGCATCCCTATGCCGCGTCTGCTGGAGGTGGACCGGGGGCAGGAGCGGATCCTGAAGCAGTTCATTGACGGCGATACTGCCGACCGGCTGGTGCTGGAGGACCGGCTGGAGGAGATCCATCTGGAGCAGCTGCGGGATATGTGCCGCAGGCTGTATGCCGCCGGGCTGAACATCGACTACTATCCCACGAATTTTGCCCTGATGGATGGGAAGCTCTACTACATCGACTATGAGTGCAATTCCTACATGGAGCAGTGGGATTTTGAGCACTGGGGCTGCAAATACTGGGCGAAAACGCCGGAATTTCTGGCGGCCTTCGGAAAATAAGGGAAGTATGGGTGCGTTGCAAAACGCACCCTTCGCTTGTATTTTTGGGGTCAAATTTCAGTTTAT
>CAZHEG010000151.1:0-3465 GCA_964531435.1 uncultured Oscillospiraceae bacterium
ATGAGACCTTCCCCCAGGGGAGCTACTTCTACTCCGTGTATGACGACACGGGAAATCTGGTATTTTCCGCCGATGATGATGTGCCCTCCGACGTCCGGGACTATGACCTGGAGATCGGCCTCATCTACTACCGCCGGCAGCTGGCGGCAGGGGAGGAGGTCACCGGAAAAGCGGTGTTCACCGACGGCTGGTATGACCGTGACATGGACCAGTATAACGAGCTGCGCTACGTCAAGGAGGAGCTGGACGGCTACACCGTGCGGCTGTACCTGACGGATGAGGCAAGAGTTTACGATGCCTTCTGGCAGGTTTTGGTGCAGCTTTATGCCCTGCGATACCGGCTGTTCTGGATGCTGGGTGCCGCATTGCTGCTGTTCGCGGCACTGGCGGTGTACCTGTGCTGCGCCGCGGGCCGGAAGCCCGGCTCCGATGAGGTGCGGCCCATGGGCCTGAACCGGCTGCCCCTGGATCTTTACACCGCCGCCGTGGCCTGCGCCGTGTTTATCCTGGCGGCGCTGGATGTTTACCTGGTCAATGTGCTGATCTATGACATGGCGGCTCTGCTGATGTGCGCCATGCTGGCGGTGACGACAGTAGCCTGCGTTCTTGCGGTGGCGCTGCTGATGGCCTGGGCGGCCCAGCTGAAGGTTCCCGGAAGATACTGGCTGAAAAACACCCTGATCGCCTGGATCCTTTCCCTGATCCTGCGGCTGTTCCGCTGGATCGGCAGACTGGCCGGCAAGGGACTGGGGCTGCTGCACAGCTTTGCACGGCTGCTGCCGATGATGTGGCAGTGGATCCTGGCCTGTGCGGGCATGGCGCTGGTGCCCTTCATCTGTTTCGTGGGTGTCGCAAACAGCTGGTACTGGGAGATCTGGACGGTGGCACTGGTGGTGTCCCTCATCGCGGATGCGGCCTTCGTCCTTTACAGCGCCTGGTGCTTCGGCACCCTGATGCGGGGAGCCAGCCGCATGAGCCAGGGCGATCTGCGGACCAAGATCCCCACCAAATACCTGCTGGGCTGCTTCCGGGATTTTGCCCTGCAGCTCAACAGCCTGTCCGAGGTGGCCCGGGTGGCGGCGGATAAGCAGATGCGCTCCGACCGGATGAAAACGGAGCTGATCACCAATGTATCCCACGATATCAAAACGCCCCTGACCTCCATCATCAACTTTGTGGACCTGCTGCAAAAGACCGAAGATGAGGCGGCGCGGCAGGAATATCTGGAGGTCCTGTCCCGCCAGTCGGCCCAGATGAAGAAGCTCATTGAGGATCTGATCGAGCTGAGCAAGGCATCCACCGGAAATATTGCGGTGAATTTGGGACAGGTGGATGCCGCGGAGGCCGTCAACCAGGCCCTGGGTGAATTCGCCGACAAGCTGGAAACGGCGCAGATCACCCCCGTGCTGCGAAAGACGGAGGAGCCGGTCATGGTCACCGCCGACGGCAGGCTTGTGTGGCGGGTGCTCTTTAATCTGCTGACCAATGCGGTGCGCTACGCCATGCCGGGCACCCGGCTGTATATCGACCTGACCCGAACGGAGCATGATGTGATCCTGTCCCTGAAGAATATCTCCCGGATGGAGCTGAATGTCAGCGGCGAGGAGCTTCTGGAGCGGTTCGTTCAGGGCGACGCGTCCCGCAGTGCCGGCGGCAGCGGCCTGGGCCTGAACATCGCCAAGGGCCTGATGGAGGCCCAGAGCGGCCAGATGAACGTGCTGGTGGACGGCGACCTGTTCAAGGTGACTCTGGTTTTCCCGGCGGCGGATTGAGTTTTAGCGGTGGGCTATTCACAATTTTGTCGATTTTTGTTTTCAATTTCGTTAATCACCGTTCAAAACCGGGGGTTATTATCAAGACATGAAGGGCGGCGGAAGCCGTGAGCCGCTGTTCTTCACGTAGATCCTTTTTTCTACCTCTCTTCTTTCCAAACCCCTTTTGCGGAAAAGTCCACTGCGTCAGCAGTGGGCTTTTTCCGTCTTGACATTCCGGTGGAGCCGTTGTATAATACAGAAAACTTCATAGGACAGTTCGCAACCATCCTGTCGGTAAACAAAACTAGGGACTATGATGGGCGCAGTGCGCTCATTTTTTTGTTGGGATGGGTGCGTCATGCGCCCATTTTTCTTTTTACGGAGGATACAGTATGAATAAAAAGATTCGGAATATGGCCCACAGCGCGGTGATCGCGGCGCTGTATGTGGCGCTGACATACCTGCAGAATATGCTGCTCCCCGGTTCCGCTTCCTGGGCCATCCAGTTCCGGGTGTCGGAAGCACTGTGTGTGCTGGCCCTGTTCACCCCCGCGGCGGTGCCCGGGCTGACCGTGGGCTGCCTGCTGTTCAATATCTCCTTTGCCGGAGCCCTGCCCCTGGACTGGGTGGTTGGGACCCTTGCAAGCTTTTTGGCAACCTCCGCCATGTGGCTGACCCGGAAATGGCAGGTGGCGGGCTACCCCCTGGCGGCAATGCTGATGCCGGCCCTGACCAATGCCGTTTTGGTGGGGTGGGAGCTGTCGGTGTACCTGGGCGGCGCGTTTTGGATCAACGCGGCCTATGTGGCGCTGGGCGAGGCAGCGGTGCTGCTGACCCTGGGCTCCATACTGTATTACGCCATCAAAAAGCGGAAGCTGGACACCGCCCTGTTCGGTTAAAGCCACCGTGTCAATGGTTCTGAAATAGGAATATCAGGAAGGGCGCGGGTAAACCGCGCCCTTCTTTGCGGAAAAAACTGGACTTTTTTGTATCTTTCTGTATAATAGAAGTATGTACCAACTGAATGGAGGATTCCTATGAAACTGAACACCAAGCGTACAGTCCTGGTGGGATTTGCGTTTTTCCTGATCTGCACCTTCTGGCAGGCCTACGACAACATCATCCCCCTGATTCTGACCAACAAATTCGGCATGAGCCAGACCTGGTCCGGCGTGATCATGGCCATTGACAATGTGCTGGCACTGTTCCTGCTGCCCCTGTTTGGCACCCTGTCCGACAAGTGCACCCACAAGGCCGGACGCCGCACGCCCTTCATTCTGGTGGGCACCATTGTGGCGGTGGCTGCGTTCATCGGCCTGTCCTTTGTGGACGCCGCCCAGCTGAACAATATTTCCGAATTCTCTACCATTGACGATCCCGCCGCCCTGGAGATCATTTATGACCGCCAGGCTGACGCGGAGCTGCAGAATCCCGATGGCGAAAGCTTTGTGCTGAGCCAGGTGTTCACCCGGGAGGAGTTCGCCCAGATCCGCCTGCAGACTGCTGACGGCTCTACCAATCCCGATTACAGCAACTATGTGGTTCCCGCCCGGCAGGCCTGTGCCGCGGAGGTGACCGCCTCCAATCCCTCTGTTCTGATCTTCTTCATTGCCCTGCTGCTGGTGGCTCTGGTGTCCATGGCGACCTTCCGCAGCCCCGCCGTGGCGCTGATGCCTGACGTGACCATGAAGCCCCTGCGCTCCAAGGCCAA
>CAZHEG010000152.1:0-3447 GCA_964531435.1 uncultured Oscillospiraceae bacterium
GGGAGGTGATCATGTCGTACACCCGGTTGCATTCCACGCCGTACTGGGTGTGGGCGTAGCACAGGTACAGCAGGTCTGTGATCTTATGGTCATCTTTGAACCGCTTGCCGGCGGCGGAGACCACCACCACCTTACGGGCGGGGTCCGCCAGGATGATATCCCGGATCTTGCGGTACTGTCCGGCGTCTGCCATGGAGGAGCCGCCGAATTTTGTTACTTTCAGCACGTTTCAAAACCTCTCTGATCGTTTTCTTACACTGCCTCTTCGCAGATGGCGGCGATAAAGGCACCGGGGTGGGCCCGGAGCCAGTCATGCATCCGGCTCACCTCCACGGGGGCGGTGACTGCCGCGCTGCCCCAGACGGCCTCGGTGGGTCCGTCCCAGCCGCCGCGGACATAGTAGCGCAGCTTTTCGTTGTTGAGGACCTGCACCTTCTCACCGTAGGCGCAGTAGAAGCCGTTTCCGTTCAGGAAATCGGCGCAGTCCTGAATCACATTGAAGGCGGTGGGATACCGGCCCGCACCCTGTCCGTAGAAGCTCTGGCGGCCGGAGATGTCACCGTGGAGGGTGATCAGGTTGTAGTTCATGGGCACGGCGGCCTCCAGCGCGCCCTTGCGGAACAATGTGGGCTGGACATAGGCGGTGTAGCCGCCGTTTTGGTGCTTGCCGGTGGAGACCAGCTTGCACACCAGGCCGTTCTTTTTGAAATTGTCCACATCCTCCTTGCGGATGCTGCGGATGCCTGCCACGGGGACTCCGGCAGTATCCAGACTGACGCCGAAGGCGATGTTGGACGATACGATCAGCTTGTGCCAGGTGTCGATGCCGTCCACGTCGGTGGAGGGGTCTGCCTCCGCATAGCCCAGAGCCTGGGCCTGAGCCAGGGCATCCTCGTAGCTGAGGCCCCGGGCCGTCATGGCGTGGAGGATATAGTTGCAGGTGCCGTTCATGATGCCGCCCACCTGGCTCACGGTTTCCAGACGGCGCACCCGCTCCAGCTCGGACAGCCAGCCGATGCCGCCGCCCACGGAGGCGGTGCAGCGCAGCATGACGCCCTTCTTCTCGGCCAGGGGCAGCAGCTCGTCATAATAGGTGGCGATCAGAGCCTTGTTGGCGGTGACCACATTCTTGCCGGCCTCCATGGCTGCCTTTACATATTCAAATGCGGGGTGCAGACCGCCGATGGTCTCCACCACGGTGTCGATGGAGCCGTCGGTGAGGATGTCGTTGAAGTCGTGGGTCACCACAGCGTCGGGCAGCTGCAGGGCGCTGCGGCGGAATACCTTTACCACTTCCATATCGTCACGGGTCTTGGCTAGCTCGTAAACACCTTTGCCCACGGTGCCAAAGCCCAAAAGTCCAATTCTCATAGGTACCTCCGTTTTTTCATGGGTCTGTCAGTGAAAAACACTTGCTTTTTTACCACGTAAAGTATATCATATAGCCAATTAAAAGCAAGCATTTTTGTAAATTTTTCCGGAATTGACAGATGTCCGGTCTCTTTTGGAGGTAGTTATTATGCAATATCGTTCCACCCGGGGCGGCGATACCGTCACCGGAGCCCAGGCGGTGCTGAAGGGCCTGGCTCCTGACGGCGGGCTGTATCTTCCCACCGGGCTTCCGGAGCTTGACTGGCAGGGGTGCGTGGGCTGCGAAACCATGGACATCGCGGCGAAGCTCCTGGGCGCGTTCCTGCCGGATATCCCCAACATGGAGGAGCTGGTCCGCCGTGCCTATACGGGGAAATTTGAAACCGATACCCTGACCCCCACGGTCCGCGCCGGGGGCTTTCACGTTCTGGAGCTGTTCCGGGGCCCCACCTCCGCCTTTAAGGATGTGGCGCTGTGCATGCTGCCCCGGCTGATGGTGGCCTCCCGCCAGGTCTGCGGGAAAAAGGAGGATGTGCTGATCCTCACCGCCACCTCCGGCGATACCGGCAAGGCCGCCCTGGAGGGCTTCCGGGATGTGCCCGGCACCGCCATCTGCGTGTTCTATCCCCACGGCGGCGTATCCCAGGTCCAGCGGCGGCAGATGGTCAGCCAGGAGGGCGGCAACGTTCGGGTCTGCGCCGTCCGGGGCAACTTCGATGACTGCCAGACCGGGGTGAAGGAGATCTTCTCCGCCGGCTGCGGCAGGGAGCTGTCCAGCGCCAATTCCATCAACATCGGCAGGCTTTTGCCCCAGATCACCTATTATTTCGCCGCCTACCGGGATCTGCTGGCAAGCGGGCAGATCCAAATGGGGGACAAGGTGAACTTCAGCGTACCCACCGGAAACTTTGGCGATATCCTGGCGGGCTACCTGGCGAAGAAGCTGGGCCTGCCGGTGGGAATGCTGCTGTGCGCCTCCAACGCCAACAATGTGCTCACCGACTTCATCCAAACGGGAACCTATGACCGCCGCCGGCCCCTGCACAAGACCATCTCCCCCTCCATGGACATTCTGGTGTCCAGCAATCTGGAGCGGCTGCTGTATCTGGAAAGCGGGGACACCGGGCTGGTGGCCCGGCTGATGGGCCAGCTGAATGCCCAGGGCTATTACACCGTCCCGGAGGAGATCATGGCCCGGATCCGGGCCGGATTCTGGGCGGGCTGCTGTGATGATGCCGGGGCCAGGGAGGTCATCGGCAGAGTCTGGGCGGAAAACCGCTACCTCTGCGATCCCCATACCGCCGCGGGCTGGGCGGTTGCGGAAGATTATGTAAACCAGACCGGGGACACCCGCCCCATGGTGGTGCTCTCCACCGCTTCCCCCTACAAGTTCCCCGCCGCGGTGCTGGAAGCCATCGGCGGCGACACCTCCGGCGATGAATTCAGCCAGATGGAGCGGCTGCAGGAGCTCAGCGGCGTGGCCATCCCCAAGAACCTGGCGGGCCTGCGGGATAAGCCCGAACGCCACACCGCCGTTATCAATAAGGAAGAAATGATGGATTATATCCTGGGGTAAATGATTGTTTACAACGCCAAAATCATCAACAATGTTGTCATTCCGAGCGACCGCAGGGAGTCGAGGAATCTACGCACGAACCACCTGCACAGCAGATGTTCGGTGCGCAGATCTCTCCGCGCGCTTCGCTTGGTCGAGATGACAGCCTGGTTTGGTTTCTAAGACAAACAACCATTTACCCTACAAAAGGGAGAGAGAAATATGAAACGAGTAACCATTCGTGTGCCGGCGACCACGGCAAACCTGGGCCCCGGCTTCGACGCCTTCGGCTGCGCCCTGAGCCTGTACACCGACGTGACCTTTGAAGAAACCGACTGCGGCCTGGAGATCACCGGCTGTGACGAGGCATTCACCGGCCCGGACAATCTGGCCTACACCGCTTACTGCGCCGTGCTGGCATCCCTGAGCGAGGAGATCCGGGGCGTGAAGATCCACATCGATGCCCATATCCCCATCTGCCGGGGCCTGGGCTCCTCCGCCGCGCTGCTGGTGGCGGGCGC
>CAZHEG010000153.1:0-3422 GCA_964531435.1 uncultured Oscillospiraceae bacterium
TAATTGATGATGCTCTTCTCGGTATCAAAGACCTTGCCCACATCGATGGCGGTCTGGGCTTCCTTATAGGAGTCTGCCAGATTACGCAGATGCTCGGCAATAGTGCCGAAGCCGATGACGGTCTTGATATACAGCTCGTTCTTCAGCACGTCCTCCATGCTCTTGGCCAGACGCTCCAGATCCTCGGAGGTGGTGGTAGCGCTGATCTGCTTCACCACGGCAATGTCGGACTCATTGATGCTGATGACGAAATCCTGGCTCTTGTCGGGGAACATGCCCGCCAGCACATCCACGGTCGCCACATCGGCGTGGCCCAGCTGCCGCACCAGGAACACGGCGCGGGGGGCATCGGTGGCAAAGTGGAGCTCCTTGGCCCGGATATAAATATCACCGGGGAGGATGTTGTCCATGATGATATTCTTTACGAAGGTGCTGCGGTCATGCTTTTCCTCATAGAAGGTCTTGGCGGAGTTCAGGGCGATGTGGGCCATCTGGCAGTAGCCGCGGGCAGCCTCGTCATCGCCGGTGCAGAACACGGCGTACTCCATGTAGCCGGTGCCGCTGAGGATGGCTTTAAAGGTCTTTTGACCGAAGGTGACCACGCTGTCGCCGGAGCCCGCCACCTTCACGGCAGCGTCCAGCCAGTGCTCGCCCAGCAGTGTAACGTCAGTACAGGAAATGACGCAGCCGTTGGTATCCACCACACCGAAAACGCGGTCGGAAACTTCTTTTAACTGAATAATAACACCCTGAAAAACACTGTTAGACATTTTTCAGACCTCCTTAGTAATTTGCACAAAACGGTTTTCACAAAATCATGGCTTTATTATATATCGCTTTTGCACATTTTGCAAGTACCTTTTGACATATTATTGCAAAATACACTGTACTTTTTATGTATTTTCCCCGAAAGACTTGCCGTACAGCCGTAATTTCCCTTCGGCAATATGGCAAATCATGTGCAATCTGCCTCAAGCGCGGCGATCTCCTCCTCCGTCAGCTCCCGGCACGCCCCCCGGGGCAGACTACCCAGAGCCAGAGAGCCTTCCTGCCGGCGCTCCAGATATTCAACGTGCATCCCCCGGGATGCCATCATCCGGCGGACCTGGTGGTATTTGCCCTCGCAGACGGTGATCAGACTCTCCCCCGCCCCCATGGGCTCCAGCAAGGCGCTCAGGCAGCAGGTGCCGTCCTTCAATGTCAGACCGGCGGCAAACGCCCGGATGTCCTCCGGACCGGCACAGCCGGCATGGCGGGCATAGTAGACCTTGGGCACTTCCTTTTTTGGCGAGATGAGCCGGTGCAGCAGATCTCCGTCATTGGTAAACAGCAGCAGACCCTCGGTGGCCTTGTCCAGCCGTCCCACCGGCTTGACATCCTGGGAAAGCAGCTCCTTGGGGAGCAGCTCCATTACGGTGGGGTCCCGGTCCTCCGTGGCGGTCACATAGCCCGCGGGCTTATTGAGCATCGCCACCACCCGGCGGCGGCCCGTGAGGGGCATTCCGTCCAGGCAGATGCTGCTTTTGTCGGGATCCACCTTCCGGGAATTGTCCCGCTCCACCGCGCCGTCCACGGTGACCCGTCCCGCCTTTAAAATGTCCTTGACCTGGCTGCGGCTGCCTGCACCGGCGCCAACCAGAAATTTGTCCAACCGTTCCATATATCCTCCGTTCTATCCCGTGGCCAGGCTGAATAGGCTGTAATGCCAATCAAAACTGGAGGGATGATCTATGCTGGTGATGACCGCAAAAATTGATAAGAAGAAAATCGCGTTCCTGTTTGCCGCCGTCGTGGTGGCCATTGCCGCGCTGGTGCTGCTGATCAGCGGCGGGGGTAACGACAGCTCCCCCACGGTGTCCACCGGAGTCAGCGACAACGACAGCCGGGTGGAATTTCTGCAGGGCTTCGGCTGGGAGGTGACCACCTCGCCTGTGGAATCCAGTCAGGTGAAGATTCCCAAGGAGTCCAGCCAGATCTTTGACCGCTACAACGAGCTGCAGAAGTCCCAGGGCTACGACCTGACCCAATACGCGGGAAAGACTGTGATGCGCTATGTGTACCGGATCAATAATTATCCCGGCGCAACAGAGCCGGTCTACGCCACGCTCCTGGTGTATAAAAACCAGGTCATCGGCGGCGACGTCACCGACACCTCCGCCAAGGGGAAAATCCGAAGCTTCCAAATGCCAGCCACAAATGACTAGGGGGGATTCTAGTTTCGTATTCCATTGGCTTCGCCGAAATTACAAATTACAAATTATAAATTATAAATCATGGTGTCGCCTTTGGCGACGAACAAAATCATTTCCGAAGGAAATACCTTAATTTGTAACTTGTAATTTATAATTATAAATTGGCGCGCCAGCGCAATATGTTGGCGCGCCAGCGCAATATGCTCCAATTCATCTTACCACAATCTTCCTGGCTTGACAAGGCGTAACAGCCGTGGTATTCTGTTTATAACCGAATAACGGATCTTCAGGGCGGGGTGAAAGTCCCCACCGGCGGTGAACAGTCCGCGAGCGCGAAAGCGCTGAACCGGTGCGATTCCGGTACCGACAGTACAGTCTGGATGGAAGAAGATGCGCAAGGAGCTGCGTTATATTTATCCGCCCTGGGTATTTTTTACCCGGGGCGGTGCTTTTTTGAGGTGAACGGTATGAGATACGATACAAAGAAAATGGTCCTCATTGCCATGCTGACCGCCGTCAGCTACATGATGGTGGCGCTGATCCGCATCCCCGTGGTGCTGTTTCTCAGCTATGAGCCCAAGGATGTGGTCATTACCATTGCGGGCTTCCTGCTGGGGCCCATGGCTTCTCTGATCATTTCCGCGGCGGTGTCGCTGATCGAGATGGTGACCATCAGCTCCACCGGCCCCATCGGGTGTATCATGAATATCCTTTCCTCCGTCTGCTTCGCCTGCACCGCGTCCTTCGTGTATAAGCGCAGGCACACCCTCCCCGGCGCCATCGTGGGCCTGGTTTCCGGCTCGGTGGTGATGGTGGTGGTGATGCTGCTGTGGAATTATCTGGTCACCCCGCTGTATATGGGCGTGGAGCGGGATTACGTGGCCGGGCTGCTGATTCCCGCCTTCCTTCCCTTCAACCTGCTCAAGGCCGGCTTCAACTCCGCCCTGACCCTGGGCCTTTATAAGCCTCTGTCCGGGGCACTGCGCAGAACCGGGCTGATCGAGTCCCGGAGCGCCGCGCCCGGAAAATCCAAGGCCGGCATCTACCTTCTGGCTGCCGTGCTGCTGATCACCTGCACCCTTCTGCTCCTGGTGCTGCGGGGCATCATCTGAATAATTTGGGGTGCGCCCCCAAAAAACATCCACGTCATTGCGAGGAGGGCGAATGCCCGATGTGGCAATCCCCTATGGCGGCGCAAATAAAGCTTCTCCCGGGGAGAAGCTGTCAGCG
>CAZHEG010000154.1:0-3421 GCA_964531435.1 uncultured Oscillospiraceae bacterium
GATTATTTCATCAGCCAGATCATCTGCGGCGACGACAAGATCAATGCGGTCATCGACTGGACGACGGCCTGTGTCCACCCGGTAATTTGGGAAATCGTCCGCTCCTATGTCTACGCGGCACCCTCCTGTAAGGATGGACAGATCGACATGGACGAATTTCTGCGCTATGTGGCAGAGTATCGAAAATTTGCCGCGCTGAACCAGTATGATCTGCTGTGCATGGTGCGGCTGTTTTATTACCAGATCGCCGTGTGCGATTACTATGGCCAGTATTACGCTTCCACGGCGGATAACCGCCATATCTACCTCCATCAGGCGGTGTTCTCCACGAAGCTGCTCCGATGGCTGGAGGATCATGTGGAAACGCTGACGGCGAAGCTGCCCGTAACGGGAAAGGATCATTGCGAGGATATTCAAATGAATGCACAAGTAAAGGAATATGTTGAGAAATACCCCGGCGAGATCAAGGATATGTACAGTCATCTCAGGCAGTTGATCTTTGATCGTGCTGCCTGCCGTCCGGAGGAAACACTGTGGGCGAAGCTGCCCAGTTACTATGTCGGCGATAAGGTTGTAAGATTGATCCCCTTTAAGGATCATATCAACATCGAGGCCCAGGCGGTGATTCTGCACAAAGAAGAATTGTCAGGCTATAAGATCACCCCAAAGGGCATGCTGCAGATATTTGTGAATCAGCAAATACCAAGTGCGGTTCTGGGGCAAATATTTGAAGAAACCTTGGGATGACAGAAGAAACGGCGCAGGTTTTTACCTGCGCCGAAAAGCCATGGGATGGGTGTGGGATGTTGTTTTTATGGGGATACTGCTTTTGGTGATGTTATGAAGAAGTATTTCCATGGAGAAAACAAATCCGGCCCGTATTTTGAGGGCTGGTATTTCAAATGCCAGACCCGGCAGGGGCGTTCCCTTGCGCTGATTCCCGCCGTTCATATCCGTGCGGATGGGGAGAAAAGCGCATCTATACAGGTGATCACGGAGGAGCGGGCCTGGTACCTGGAATACCCGGCATCCTCATTTGCGGCTTGCGGCAGTTCCCTTTACATCACCGTTGGCGAAAATCGCTTTTCGGAGGATGGAATGGTGCTGGATGTGGAGCGGGAGGGACTGTCCCTGCATGGCAGGGTAAGCTTTGGCCCGTTTCAGCCCTTGAAGTCCCACATTATGGGCCCATTCCGCTGGCTTGCCGGTCTGGAGTGCGCCCACAGCGTGATCAGCATGGGGCACACATTGGAGGGCATGCTGGAGCTGAACGGCTGCGTCCTTGACCTGGGCGGAGGGACCGGGTATATTGAAGCGGACCGGGGCAGGTCTTTTCCGTCGGCCTACCTGTGGACCCAGTGCAGGTGGGGTGATCGCAGCCTGATGCTGTCCATCGCGGAAATTCCGCTGGGCGGGCTTCACTTTACCGGGTGCATCTGCGCCATTGTTTTGAACGGGCAGGAGTACCGCATTGCCACTTACCGGGGCGTGAAGATCCAAAGCTGGTCACCGAAGGGGGCCGTCCTGCGGCAGGGGAAGTACCGGCTGGAGGCAGAGCTTCTGGAGCAAAAGGCGCAGCCGCTGCGGGCACCGGCAGATGGCGCTATGGACCGCACCATTCATGAAAGCCTGTGCGCCCGGGTCCGGTACCGCTTTTGGCGGGGCGCAGAGCTGCTGCTTGACCATACGGACGATCATGCAGGCTTTGAATACGCAAAGGTGAACGGTCCTTAGTATATTTTGAGCTCACCGCATATCCAGAATCTCGTGGGAGGAGCTTCTGATCAGATCCGCAATATCTTCAATGATCTCCTCGTCTGTGGCATCCAATGTGCCCATAAGGTATTGCTGAAACACATTGACGATGCCGCCGACAAAGAAGTTGACCCGAATCTTGAATTGCTTCTGACAGCGTAATTCTTCCGGTATTTCCGGAAGGTTCAGGGCCTTTTCCACCATGAGGACTTTGAGCTTCTCTAACTGATTGTTGGACAGGGCCCACTTTCCCAAAAGGGTGTACAGCTCTTTGTTTTCGTTCAGGATCCCGATCAGTTTTTTTAAGAAGGGGATCGGTGAATTCAGAAGCTCAAGAAAATCCGTTTCTTTGACCACTGCCACGGAACGTTCGATGATCTCGCGCTGGATCTCATCCAGCAGGGATTTTATATCCGCATAGTGGGCGTAGAAGGTGGACCGGTTGATGTCCGCCCGGCTGACAATGTCCGTTACCGTGATCTTTTCAAACTGCTTTTCCTTCAATAGGTCCATGAACGCCTGCCGGATAAACTTCCGGGAGCGGACAGCGCTTCGGTACTCCTTTTTCTCTGACATTATCACACACATCCTCGATGTCCGTTAATCAACGGGGAATTGTCGGATTTCCGTCTCTTCGCGACATTCTGTTGGTTGCCTGAAATCCATGGAAATATTATACTTAATGTGCGGCAAAAAAGCAATAAGTACAGGAAGATATGCAACATGTAAATCCGCATTAACGGATTTTGCACAGTTATCGGATTTTGAACAATAACGGTACTGCGCAGCGGATGAAAGGAGCGGTACGATGAATTTTAAAAGACAAATTCAAGAGGAAGCGGTGGATCAGGGCCAGAAGCTCGCAAAGGCAGCGACCCTGCCGTTTGTTCCCGGCATCGTCATCACCGGACAGATCATGGTGCTGTGGTTTTCGAATCAGGACCATTTGTTTCCGGACAGCGATGCCCTGATGACTGTCATCAGCTGCTGCGCTGAGGTCATTGCTGGCCTTTACGGCATCACACTGGCGGGCTACACCTTTTTCCTGTCCCGGATGGATGCCCTGATGGCGACGGACGCGACACTGGACTATATCGTTGGAAGCGTGAAGCTGCGCTTCAAACGGTTGATCTGGTACATAACAATGACTGTGGCGACCACGCTGTTTATCAGTGTATTCCTGATGTATTATCCTGTTTCCAGTGGTGTGATCCCGGATTATCTCTACCGGGTGATCTGCAACGAGTTTGTGCTGTTTTTGATCTTTTCCATTTCCCTGATCCTTTACTATTCCGTGGGTGTCGTTGATCCCAACTGCCTGGAAAAGGAAGCGCGGACACTGAAAAAGAAGCTGGGCGGAAGGATGGGAGTGCCCGGGAGCACTGTGGAATTCATTTCTCTGTACGATCAGATCCAGCAGCGGTGCAACGGGATGCTGCCGGAAAATGTAGTCAGCCAGATCCACGAAAACAAGGGTAAGCAGTTTGAATACACCATCCAGCTGCTGCAGGAGCAGGATATCTTGATCCATCCTGTGATCCTGGATATCAAGCGCATTCACCGTTACTATGAGTGCACCGTAAACTCCGGCTCCCTGAGCGTCAGTCAGGAGATGTGCAATCAGGCCCGGCGGGTGCTGAACGTCCTGGACAGGATCCCGGAAAAT
>CAZHEG010000155.1:0-3363 GCA_964531435.1 uncultured Oscillospiraceae bacterium
TTTGTGCGGGATATCAACATACTGGAGAATTCCTGGTATCACCTTAATTGACGAGACTTATCTGCTGCAAGCGGGTGGGTGTCGTCTTTTTTGTTTTAGGGGGGTGTGATCGCATGGCAGATTCCAACATTACAAAAAAAGCACTGGCTTCGGCGCTGAAGAAGCTATTGGAGGATACCCCTTTCAAGAAGATCAGCGTTGCGGATATTTGCGAAAAATGCAATATGAACCGCAAAAGCTTCTATTATCATTTCAAGGATAAGTACGATCTTGCCAACTGGATCTTTGACACGGAAGTGATCACACTTCTTCGTGACCGTCATCCCGATGACCGGTGGGATGTGGTCGAGCGGATCTGTCACTATCTGTACGACAACAGAAGCTATTACTACAAAGTATTTCAGGTTCAGGGTCAAAACTCTCTGCCGGAGCATTTCCGGGAATTCCTGCTCCCTCTGCTGCAGGACAGAATGGAAGAATTGGTTGGCTCGGGAGATATTCACCAAATCGGTGTGAACTTCTTTGCTGACGGAATCGTGTGCGCCATACTCCGATGGCTTTTGGATAAGGATTGCATCCCGGCAGAGGAGTTCTTATCCATCATCCGCAATGTGGTAGAGCGCGCAACAATCACGATCTACGAGGATTTGAAAAAGGAATAAAGACAGGCGGCAGGTCACAAGGATCTGCCGCCTTACTCATTGGGTCATATATTGATAGATCACAGCAGACGCGTCTCGCCGAGATAAACCACCGTAGTTTTCTGCCATTTGGGAAAGCTGGGATTTATCCTTTAGGAGATCAACACACAACGCAGCCAGTGCCTCCGGGGTATTGACTGTTTTCGCTGCACCCTTCTCCAAAAAGAACTTCAGATTGCCGGACTCGCAGCCGGACACCGCATCGATGAGCACCATGGGTAACCGCTTTACAGCCGCTTCCGACACGCTGATACCGCCCGGCTTGGTAAGAAACAGATCCGCGCTGTCCATCATCAACGGGATCTCTTTCACAAATCCATGGATATGCACATTGGAATAGGGCTGCATATTTCTGTGCAGGCTCCTTTGCAGCTTTTCGTTGGTGCCGCAAATGATGCTAAGCTCTGTGTTTGCATCCATACTTTCAGCCAAATGTGCTGCAACCTCTTCCATCGGTCCGCACCCCATGCTGCCGCACATCATGAGAATGTGGTCATGCGCAGCATCAATACTTATAGCCTTTATCAAATACAGTTGGCGCATGGCGGTAAAGTCTGCTGTGCCTGCCAGAAAGCCCAGCACTCCAGTGAGAGCAAAGTAGACACAGCAATTTAGCAATCCTTTCATGACCTACCCCCAGGGTTATGATTCTTTGGGAAATGCCTGCTTGAACAATTCTTCCAGAGAGGATTCAGTAAACGGGAATATCTGCTCCCGCCCGCTTTCGTCAGTGCCATGAAACACACCTTCTGCATCAAAGCCTGCCCAGCAGCCATCGCCGGAAATGATCCGGTCCACTACCATACAGTCCCGGCGCAGCTCCCAAAGCATGGTCGCATGAGTCTGCGCCATCCGGGCCGTATGGATCGCTTCATAAGCAATCGTTTGTACATCCTGCGGGCAACCCGGTTTGGGGATAAACGCAGAAAATACCGGGTGCAGCTGTTCCATATCACAAAACAGGTCCCCGCTTTGGATGCGCTTCAAGTCGTCCTCTCCATAGACGGTGTAAACGCTGTACATAAGGCCCGCTTCCCGCAACAGATCGCAGGTAAGTGACCCATTTTCGTCCATAGGGACGGCTAACATCAAGTTATTCAAATCAGAGGCACAGTCTATAAGGGGCCAGTTCATCTCTGCGTGGTCGCAGAAGAGAACAAAAGCGCTGTTTGGATGACGAACTGCCAGTTCAACGCAATCCGCAGCGCAGGAATGAGAAAACAGCATCCAGGTAAAGATACCCATCTCCTCTCCGGCCTCGATCAACGCATGATAGCGCTCCTCCCGCTGAATAAAGCTTGTACGGTTCAGCTCCAGGCAAAGTGTCCAGGGGATGTTGTAGCCGCCGGTCTCCTCCAGATGCCGAATCCGCTTGGCACCAAAGGTTGCGCTGTTATAGCCAACATTCATACCGAAGGTCAGCAGCTTTTCCTCGTCCACATGGGTCGCAAGATCCTGTAAAAGGGTATAGTAAGCGCTGCGCTCATCGGAGAGCATTTTCTGTGCCATCTGGAAAAATTCCTGCTGGAATCGTCCGTCAGAAAAATGCAGCGCCATATCGATCAAATTTCTTGTGCTTCGCTGGGGTGTCTCCCGGATATCCCGGATTGCCTTCCGCACGGTGGTCTGGATCAGTATTCTGGAAACAGCATCGCCCATATGCGCACCTCCTCAAAACAGGTTGGCTTCAGTATAAAAGGGTAGCAAACCACGAACAACGGACACTTACTGTGAGGTGTCGCATTTTGGGACAGTTGCGGGAGGTTGTCCAATGTAGATCAGGAAGAACACTGCCTGCAACGCAGATACAGTCAAAATCATAAAGGCACCGACAGCGGCACCAATGTAACCGCCGGCCACAGGGATCAGCGCAGTAAAGGCAATCACTGCACCGGTCATGGTGGCGTAAGGGAACCGGAAGATCCACATACCAACGGTACACAGCGCACCAAGGATCAGTGCTTCCGTACACTGTCCTACCAGGTATTTATGAAAGGAATCGTTGAGCACTGACAGCACATGGCGTGTACCTGTATAAAGCTTCGGCTTCATATACCGCTGCATAATACGGTCAAACTGACTTCCCAGTTTTTCTTTCCCTGTCAGTAGATAAATAGAGAAGATTACAGCAAGAAGATGCTGACGCCCACCTTCCAGCAGGTTTTCCATTCAAGTTTCATAATTTTCCCCTCCTGTTTATTACCGTGCTTCAGAAAATTTAGCCAGTTCTTCTTCCTCCAGTACACGGTAGGCCACCTTGCCAACCAGCGTTTTGGGCATTTCCTCGCGGAACTCTATATCATAGGGCATGGCATATTTTGCCACATGCTTGCGGCAATGATCCAGAATCGCTTGTTTGGTGGCATCATTGGCTTCCGCACCGGCAGCCAGCTTCACAAAGGCCTTTACCTTCTGCATCTTGTAAGAATCCGGAACACCGATAACGCAGCTCATCTGCACATACTCGTGAGCATCCAGAACATTCTCGATCTGTGCCGGGTACACATTGTAGCCAGAGGTAATGATCATCCGTTTTGCTCTGCCCTTGAAGTAGACAAAGCCCTGCTCATCCATAGTACCCAGATCCCCGGTATATACCCAAGTCAGCCCGTCAGAATGCTTCTGCAGGGTCTGGGCGGTCTCATCCGGATGGTGCATATAT
>CAZHEG010000156.1:0-3357 GCA_964531435.1 uncultured Oscillospiraceae bacterium
ATTTCCTCAGCTTCGTGAACGTAACCGCAAACGGGGCAAACAAACTTCTTCATAATATTTCCTCCATATATGATAATTTATTTTTTATTGATTGTCTTGGGGCTTGCACTGGCCGCAAAGGCCGGTGAAGGTCAGGCTGCAGTTCCTTACACAGCCGCCGGCAGCCATAGCGGCGGACTGGGTGAGCTCCTGGGGCACCGCGATATCCGGCAGATCCAGGACCGCGGCACAGCCGGTGCAGATGAAGTGGACATGGGGCGCTGTGTTGCCGTCGAACCGCTCCACACCGTTCACCGTGCCCAGACTGACGATCTCGCCGGTCTCCTTGAAATAGGCCAGGTTCCGGTACACCGTGCCCAGGCTCAGATCCGGGATCCGGGGCTTCAGCTCCGCGTAGACCCAGTCGGCGCTGGGATGCACCGTGGTGGACCGCAGGCAGCTGAGGATCGCGTCGCGCTTGCGAAAATGTTTCCGTGTCGGCTCCATACACACCTCCTAAACGGGAATGGTTATTGTTTACACCCGTATATTAGCACATCTTTTTCTATTTGTCAATAGGAATTATTCGCATTTTAAAATTATTTTTTATGCTCCGCCCTCTTCGCACCCATTGCGCAGGGCTAGGATGGCATGGGCCAGGGCGTTGGCGGCGATGAGGGCCTCCTCCTGGGTGTTACCCGCCGCCCCCACCTCCACCAGCAGGCTCCCCGCCGACAGGTCCATATTGAACCGCTGGCTCCGCAGCGACACCGGGCGGCAGATTCCCGGGTTCTCCTGCTCCAGCAGGACGCACAGCTTCAGGGCCAGGGCCAGATTATCCTGCCAGCCGGGGTGGTTCAGCCCACCGGCATCGGTGCCCACCACCATCATCAGCTGGGCGCTGGGCTGTCCGCCCACGGTGGCGGCGGTGGCATACTGCCCGGAGGTGGTGCTGACGGCATCCCGGTGCAGGTCCAGCACCAGCTCGATGGTGGGATACCGCTCCAGATAATCCCGGATGGTGGCCCGGGCGGCGGTATAGGAGCTGTTGTAATCGGGGTAATCGTGAACCGTCCGGTCATGGATCACGGTGATGCCCCCCAGCTCCAGAACTCTCGCCACCTCGTCGCCGATGGCAAGCATATTTTCCTCCTGGTTCAGGGAGCGGTAGCTTTCCACCGTGTCCGACGCGCCGGTGTAGCACTCTGTGGTGTGGGTATGGACAATGAGCACCGTCGGCGCGTCCCCGGTCAGATCCAGCGCCAGGCCGGAGGCCAGCAGAGCCTGCAGGTCGGGGCGGTAATCGCAGTGATAGCGCACGGAGACCAGCTCCAGGTCGCCGTAAGAAAAAGAAAGCACAGCTTCCGGCCCGGTGGGCACGGTTGGCTGTGTTGTCTGTGTGGGGGGTATTGAGTTTTCGGTAGGCTCGGTGGCGGCAGGGAGGGTGGGCTCCGTTTCGGGTATGTTGACGGTGCGCCCGGTATTGGTATACAGCAGCAATGACAGCAGCCGTCCGCTCCCGGCAAATTGAGAAAAGGGCACCGACAGGATCCGCACCGCCGTGACAAAGATCACCGCTGCGGCCAGCCGCCGGAGCAGCATTCGTTGGTTCATGATCATCCCTCCATGGGGGCATTTTTGCGCCGTTGGCGCCAGTGAAGAATGAATAATGAATAGTGAATAATTGTGGTATCCCCAGCTTACCGCTCTCCCGGCTTCCATTTGGGCCGCGTCCGCAGCTCCAGCCGCAGGTTCTGGAAAAATTCCTTCATCAGCGCGGCGCTTTCCTCCTCCAGGACGCCCGCTTCCACCTGGGGATGGTGGTTGAAATCCATGGAGAACAGGCTGCACACCGAGCCCGCCGCGCCGTATTTTTTATCGCTGGCACCGTAGACCACCCGGGGAATCCGGGCGCTGATGATGGCCCCGGCGCACATGGCGCAGGGCTCCAGCGTCACATACAGGGTGCAGTCCCACAGCCGCCAGCCGCCCAAATTCCGGCAGGCGTCGTTGATGGCCTCGATCTCCGCGTGGGCCAGGGCATTTTTTCCGGTCTCCCGGCGGTTGCGGCCCCGTCCGACTACGGTCTCGCCCCGGACAATGACGCAGCCCACCGGCACCTCACCCTCGGCGGCAGCCTCCCGGGCCAGGTCCAGAGCCATCAGCATATAGGTATCGTGGTTCATAGCATTCCTCCGGACGGTGGGATTTTGTTCAGTCCGCCCAGATAAAATATACCCCATACTTTCCGCCGCGTCAAGGCTCCATCAGCATGGCGGCGAAAAGAACCGCCAGCTCCTGCCGGGAAAAGGGGCGGTTGCTCCGGTTTTCCAGCTGGGCATCCGACACCGACACCCGGTGCAGCAGCAGATCGCTGAGGGCCTGCTCCTCCCGGGAATTGCCGGGCTTTCCCGCCACAAGAAAATCCAGGCTCACACCGAAATGGTCCGCCATGGCAGTCAGCAGCTCCACCGACGGCTGCCGGCGGCCCTGCTCATACATCCCCACTGCGCTGGGGCTGATTTTTAAAATTCTCGCCAGCTCTGCCTGACTGATTCCCGAGGCTTTGCGCAGCGCGGCGATCCGTGCACCCATCATATGTATCACTCCCGGTGTAGATTTGCTCCCAGTATAGCACAGAAATTATGAAAAAAACAGAAGAATCCGCTGAGCTACACAATTCGACGGACATCACACGCACTGTGTAGTATCCTTGTGGTGCTGCACAAAACGTGAGAGGATGATGCACTTGGCAAAGGGAATCGAGCCCACACTTTACACAGACCCCCAGACCCTTCCATCGAAGGCTTGCCCCCGCTGCGGCGGAGCGGTGTACCCGCCGGGCTACGGCTGCATCCGCTGCCAGCGGGGAGGGGGGATGACCCTGTCGGAGCTCAGCGGGGAATACCGGGCGGCCGCCGACACGGTGCGGCTGCAGCTTCGCCGTCTGCGCCGGCAGGCGGAAGCCGAGGAGGATCCGGAGGTGCTGTGGCACCTGCGCTACCGCATTTTCAAGCTGACCAAGATCCTGACCCAGATGAATGAGCTGGCGGAGCTGACGGAGCGCTACTACGAAAGGGGGTACTACCGCAGTGAAAAATACACCCTTTGAATATGCCCCCGTCCGGCTGCCCCCAAAGATCCAGCGCCAGCGGGTGGACCGGGTGATCCGGGAGGAGCTGACCCAGAACCAGCGGGAGATCCTCATCGCCTACTATTTTCAGGGCATGAACATCCCCGCCATCGCCCGGCAGCGGGGCGTGTGCAAAAGCACCGTCAGCCGCACATTGCACCGGGCAGAGGAACGCCTGCGCCGCTGCCTGCGGTACTGACCAATTCGTAGTTCATAGTTACAAATTACAAATTGGAGTTTATCGC
>CAZHEG010000157.1:0-1383 GCA_964531435.1 uncultured Oscillospiraceae bacterium
GGAGCGGGGATATTTTCTCTTACAGGGGATATATGAATACAGAAAATGAATTTATGGAAATCTGCCGAAAAATTGGCTAAGAAAATGTTAATAATTTCTAAAATAGTACTTGCGTTCCTGATATGGAAGTGATAAAATAGGTAAAAATACGTACCTGCCGGACAAGTGTGCAACAGGGGAGCACATGGCCGACGCGTGTTTTGGGCATCTACGGATGCCAAATTGAAAAAAGGAGGAAATAATATGAAGAAGATTGTATCTATTCTGGTTATCGCTGCAATGCTCTTTGCAATGGTGCCTACAGTCTTCGCGAGCGATGTTGGTACCTCTGAATGGACTGCCGAGCCCATTACTGATGGCACCTACACCTGCACCACTCCGGAGGATTATAACGGATATTACTACGTTTATACCGCCTCTGAAAACGGATATCTGACCGTTAGCATGGATCCTTCCGAGGAGAATTACTATGTTACCGTCATCAATACCCGTACAATGGATCAGAAGAACCTGTACATCGGTATGGACTGGTGGACCTGGGAAATGGTCATTGTCGATACCTGCGTGATGGAAGCCTGCGCCGGCGATGAGGTCATCATCAATGTGGCATCTGCTGACTACACCGTCGACGAGCTGACCTTCACCGTCAGCTTCGAGCAGAGCGACGACGTTCAGGTTTATGTGCCTCTGGAGGCTTATCCCGGTGAATGGTACCTGCCCTGCGAGACTGATGTCATCCCCGCAGGCGAAAGTGTCAAGTACCGCGTGACTGACGGTCTGGCCGGCGGCAAGCTGACCATTACCGGCGACACCGCTACTGTCACCATCGAGGGTGATACCCTGACTCCTGTGGATGGCGTGATCGTCATTGACTTCGCTGACTACGAGGGCACCACGACCACTACCGCCTATGGCAGCACTGTTAGCTACTATGATATGTTCATTGGCAACAGCGGTGACAGCGATGCCACCTACATCATTGGCTATGAGTATGAGATCGGCCACACCTTCAATCCCCATGTGATCGAGGCCGATGTGACCTACACCGTCACCACCCCTGCAGATGACGACTACGGTTACTTCTACCATATGGAGTTTGTTGCTCCCGAGAACTGCCTGGTCACCGTCACTGTCGAAGGCGACTGCGACTGGGCCTACACCGTCAACAACTACGACATGAACCATTACGGTGACAAGCAGGCTGTTTGCTACGGTGAGGGCTATGACTCCAACACCTATTCCGTCGCTGCTTATGAGGGTAACGTCGTTACCATCGACCTGACCACCAACGACGGCATGTGGGGAGTTCCCGGCGGCACCATGGATGTTACCGTGACCTATGAGGCCATTGTCCTCTATCCCGGCAGCACCTATGATCCTCTG
>CAZHEG010000157.1:1483-3349 GCA_964531435.1 uncultured Oscillospiraceae bacterium
CAGCTACTACCTGACCTGGACCGCCCCCAAGGACGGCGAGCTGACCTTCACCATGCTGTCTGCCGATAGCTGGAAGTACACCATCAATGATAGCTCCTACGCAGTGTACGAGTATCACACCTCTCTGGATGAAGAGGTCGTCAGCACCGTCACCTTTGAGGTAACGGAAGGCACGACCTATACCTTCAATGTTACTACCTATGACGGCGGCTGGTACGGCACTCCCGAGGGAATTCTGGAGTTCGTTGCTTCCTTCGCCGGCGAGGCCAGCACCGAGCTGGTTCTGGGCGAGAACGCTGTTGAAATGCCCGCCGATACCCAGGACAACATCTGGACCTACACCGTCACCGAGAGCGGCGTCCTGAACATCAGCATTTCCGACCTGGTGTTCCTGAGCGACGGCGAGTGGACCGAGTATGACGCAGCCCTGGCTCTGGGCCGCGGCAGCTACCTGCTGTACATCAACGGTGAGCAGGTCAAGGCTTCTTCCACCAACCTGGTTGTGGAAGCCGGCGACGTTATCACCATCCAGCTGTACGGCGCCAAGATGCTCTCCTCCACCGCTAAGATCACCCTGTCCCTGGCTACCATTCTGGAGCTGGAGCTGGGCGAGAACAGCGTTGAGCTGAAGCAGTACGACTACGATGGCGAGATGATGAGCTTCACCGCCACCGAGACCGGCACCCTGATGATCGATATCACCGGCATGACCTACTTCGACGATATCGAGCTGTACACCAGCTATGTTACCGCTGACGAGATCATCTTCGCTCTGGAGCAGGGCCTTCTGGTTCTGACCGTTGACGGTGAGCGCATCACCAGCCTGCCCGCTTCTATCGAGGTTACCGAAGGCCAGGTCGTTTACCTGCAGTTCGCTTCCCAGTACGGAATGAACTACACTGCCACCTTCGACCTGTACATGTATGACAACACCGGCACCATGGAGAACCCCGGCGAAGCCGTCTACATGGAGGGCCTGGGCTACTTCATCATGAACACCGAGCTGCCCGAGGGCACCGCTGAGTACTGGTGGAGCTTCGTTGCCAATGAGGATGGCATCCTGTCCATCCAGAACTTCGCTTATGATGCAGAGTACAACCTCATCACCGAAGGCTTTGAGGTCTATGTATTCATCGGCGAGGAGTTCTACTTCAACTGGGATTACGATGTTTACAGCAATCCCATCATTACTTACCCCGTTTCCGAGGGTGATGTGGTCGAGATCCTGATCACCACCTATGGCGAGTATGCCAAGACCTACATCTCCGCCATCATTACCGATGCCACCGAGGACAGCCCCATCGAGCTGAAGGGCGCTGATACTCAGGTTGCTCCCATTGTCGGCGGCTCCTCCATCGCTGTGATCGACTCCTCCAGCGCTGGCAGCTGGAGCGGCGTGGGCCTGGAGATCTCCGCTTACGACGTTTCCGACACCGTGGTTTATGTTTACGATGTGGATGGCAACCTGGTTGGCACCTACACCGATGTCGATGGCGACGGCGTGATCGAGCTGACCACCTACGGCAGCTACTCCGCCCGCGGCTGCATCGTTATTGAGAACAACGGCATGGATATGATCTACACCCTGACCGTTGTTGAGTCTGCCAGCGAGTGCCAGCACGAGAATGTGGTCACCACCGTCACCGTGCCCGCTACCTGCGTCTCCGAGGGCGAAGCTTCCTGCGAGTGCCCCGACTGCGGCACCACCTGGACTGAGACCGTCGAGATCGACAGCAGCAACCACACCGGCCTGGATCACTTCGATGCCGTCGAGCCCGGCTGCCACTTCATCGGCAACGTTGAGTACTGGCGCTGCCCCGACTGCGAAGGCTACTGGATGGACGAGGCCTGCACCAAGGTCACCAA
>CAZHEG010000158.1:0-3329 GCA_964531435.1 uncultured Oscillospiraceae bacterium
ATCTGGGCTCCGATATCTGCATGGCCTTTGACGAGTGCATTGAGAATCCTTCCCCCAGGGACTATGTTATCAAAAGTGTGGAGCGCACCACCCGCTGGCTGGAGCGGTGCAAGGCCGAAAATGCCCGGCTGAACGCCCTGCCGGATACGGTGAACCCCCAGCAGATGCTCTGGGGCATCAACCAAGGCGGCACCTATGCCGATATCCGTGTGGACCATATGAAGCGGATCGCTGATATGGATCTGCCCGGCTACGCCATCGGCGGCCTGGCGGTAGGCGAGACTGCCGAGGAGATGTACGACATCATCGAGGCCGTGGAGCCCCATATGCCCACCCACAAGACCCGCTACCTGATGGGCGTCGGCACCCCCACCAACATCATTGAAGCGGTGGCCCGGGGCGTTGACTTTTTCGACTGCGTGATGCCCGCCCGGAACGCCCGCCACGCCCGGCTCTTCACCTGGGAGGGTGCCATCAACCTGAAGAACGCAAAATATATCACCGACGAGCGCCCCATTGACCCCCAGTGTGACTGCCCGGTCTGCCGCCGTTACAGCCGCGCCTATATCCGCCACCTGTTCGTGGCAGAGGAGATGCTGGCAATGCGCCTTTCCGTCATGCATAACCTGTATTTCTACAACAAGCTGATGGAGCGGATCCGCAACGCCCTGGATGAGGGCACTTTCGCCGCGTTCCGGCAGGAATATTCCGAAAAACTCAGCCGCAGGATCTAAATTGTTCTTGCATTTTACTCAAGTGATGGTATAATATATCCGATTATTAAACACAAAGGAGTTATCCCAATGTTACATTTTCTCGAAGAAACAGCCACTGCTGATATGAGCGGCATGCTCATCTCTCTTGTGGTGATGTTCGCCATCTTCTACTTCATCCTGATCCGTCCCGAAAACAAGCGGAAGAAGGAAGCGGAGCAGATGCGTTCCTCCGTCAAGAACGGCGATAAGGTCGTCACCATCGGCGGCATCTGCGGCGTCGTTGTTGATGTGAAGGAAGACAAGTTCGTCATCGAGTCCGGTGCTGACCGCGTCCGCATCGAGTTCGCGAAGTGGGGCCTGTCCACCAACGAGACCGCTGCCGAGCGCGCCAAGGAAGAGCAGAAGAAGGCCGCTGAAGCCAAGGCTAAGGCCAAGGCCGCCAAGAAGGCTGAAAAGTAATATTTTACCCCGGGTCCAGTCAAATGGACCCGGGGGATTTTTTTACCTTCGGCAGGATCACTCCTGAATTTCCTTCGCGATATAGATGGGCCGGTCCTTGCTCTGCTCAAAGATCTTACCCACATACTCGCCGATGATGCCAATGCAAAGGAGCTGAATGCCGCCCAGCAGCAGGATCAGCACGATGATCGTTGCGTAGCCCGGGATCTCAATGCCCACCAGCAGCTTTTCCAGCACCACGATCAGCAGATAAACGAGGGACGCCGCCGCAGTGACCACGCCCAGATAGGTCGCCATCCGCAATGGCTTGGTGGAGTAGCCGATGATGCCCTCAACGGCATAGTTGAAAAGCTTACGGAAATTCCACTTTGTGGTGCCCGCAGCCCGCTCACAGGCGGTGTAGGGGATGAAGCAGGTGTCGTAACCCACCCAGGCGAAAATGCCCTTGCTGAAGCGGTGGGCCTCCGTCAGCTCCAGGATGCTGTCCCGGACGCTGCGGCGGAAGGTGCGGAAGTCGCTGGCGTCGGCGCGAAGCTGAACGTCAGACATCCAGTTGATGATCTTGTAAAAGCTCTTTTTGAAGAAGGAAAGAACCTTTCCTTCGCCCCTGCGGTCCTGATAGGCCGCCACCACATCGTATTCTTCCTTCTCGTCCAGGATCTGCACCATTTCCCGGGCAATCTCAGGCCGCTGCTGCAGGTCGGCATCGATCAGGCAGATGTATTCGCCGGCGGCATGCTGCAGTCCCGCATAAAGCGCCGCCTCCTTGCCGAAGTTCCGGGAGAAGGAGATGATCCGGGTGGGGCATTTCTTTGCCGCGTGGAGCTTTTTCAGATTGTGCCAGGTGGCATCCTTGCTGCCGTCATCCACGAAAACGATCTCATAATCATAGCCGCAGCCGGCAAAGGCGGCAATGGCCGCATCCTGAAAGGCGGCAACATTTTCCGCCTCGTTATAGCAGGGGACCACAAGGGATAGCTTCATAGGTCATCAACTCTCATTTCATGATTTTGTTTATCATACCCGGATTTGACCCAGGTGTCAACGTTCCTTTGAAATTTTCTGTTGAAATCCCGCTGTTCCTGGGTTATGATATGAGAAAACCAGGAAAGAAGAGCAAGGCTATGGTCAATATGAATTTCAAACGCAAGCTTCCCATTCCCATGGATATCAAGGCCCAGTACCCCCTGACGGAGGAGCTGGCCGCCGTCAAGAGAGAGCGGGATCTGCAGATCGCCGACATTTTCACCGGACGGAGCGACCGCATGGTGATGATCATCGGTCCCTGTTCCGCCGACCGGGAGGATGCCGTGCTGGAGTACTGCGAGCGCCTGGCAAGGCTTCAGGAGGAAGTGAAGGACCGCCTGGTCCTGATCCCCCGGGTCTATACCAACAAGCCCCGCACCACCGGCGCGGGCTACAAGGGCCTTCTGCACCAGCCGGACCCCAATAAGCATGCCGATATGCTGGAGGGTCTGGTGGCCATCCGCCGTCTGCACACCAATGTGCTGGCAAAAACCGGCCTTTCCACCGCTGACGAAATGCTCTATCCCGATAATTACCGTTATCTGTCGGACCTGCTGAGCTATGTTGCCGTGGGTGCCCGTAGTGTTGAAAACCAGGAGCACCGCCTGACCTCCTCCGGCATTGCCGTGCCTGTGGGCATGAAGAACCCCACCAGCGGCGATATCTCCGTCATGCTCAATTCCATTCTCGCGGCCCAGAGCAGCCATACCTTCATTTACCGCGGATGGGAAGTGGAGACCGCAGGCAATGAATTGTCCCACGCCATCCTCCGGGGCTATGTGAACCGCCACGGGGAGACCATTCCCAATTATCACTTCGAGGATCTGGAGCATCTTTATAACGCCTATTCCGCCATGGGCCTGAAGAACATGGCCCTGATCGTGGATGCCAACCATTCCAACTCCGGCAAGAAGTTTGCCGAGCAGCCCCGCATCTGCAAGGAGGTGCTCCATTCCTGCCGCCACTCCCGGCACATCCAGTCCATGGTCAAGGGCTTTATGGTGGAATCTTACCTGGAAGAGGGTTCCCAGAAGATCGGCGACGGCATCTACGGAAAGTCCATCACCGACCCCTGCATCGGCTGGCCCGCCACCGAAAAGCTGGTCAAGGATATCGCGGAGCTGATTT
>CAZHEG010000159.1:0-3290 GCA_964531435.1 uncultured Oscillospiraceae bacterium
CCGTGGATGTGACGCCGGTGAAGCAGGTGAAGAAGATCCCCAACGGCAAGCCCGGCATGGTCATCTACCACACCTACCGCACCGTCATTGTGAACCCCTATCCCGATATCGTGGTGGATGCCCTGAACGCGGAGCGGAAAGAGGAGTAGGCTGGAGTTTATCTTACGGTCACCATAAGAGTTGTCATCCCGACCAAGGCGAAGCCGCGTGGAGGGATCTACGCATTTGGTTTTAATTTGCAGTAAATCGGTGCCAAGATCCCTCGACTCCCATTCGGTCGCTCGGGATGACAGCGTTGTTGGTAACTTTCAAACAGAGCGAGAAACTGGAATATGCACCTCGGAAAATGGGTGATGGGGTCGGCAAAATAGTCAAATGGGCAATTTCCACAAATGGGAATTGCCCTTTTTGCTGTTTTGTCAATTGCGTTCGGACGGATTTTGCGGTAACATATACATGGATAATCATAACCTATACCGAAAGGAACGATACGATGATTAAAGTTGATATTTCCAATGTTTGGGGACAGCTGAGCCTGCCTGATCTGCTGGCCATCGAGCACGAGATCGCCGAGGCCCACAACACCCTGGCAAACGGCACCGGCGCCGGCAATGACTTCCTGGACTGGATGAAGCTGCCCACCACCGAGCCCACCGATGAGATGAAGCGCATTATGGCCGCTGCTTCCAAGATCCGCTCCGATTCCGATGTGTGCGTCGTGGTCGGCATCGGCGGCAGCTACCTGGGCCCCCGTGCCGCCATTGAGCTGCTGCAGGGTCCCAACCACAACATGGGCAAGGGCAAGGGCAATCCCCAGATCTACTTCGCGGGCAACGGCCTGTCCACCCGCCACTGGAATGAGCTGATGGGCCTGCTGGAGGGCAAGGATTTCTCCATCATCGTCATCTCCAAGTCCGGCACCACCACCGAGCCTGCCATCGCTTTCCGCGGCCTGCGCTGGCTGCTGGAGCGCAAGTACGGCACCGATGAGGCCAAGAAGCGCATCTACGCCGTCACCGACCCCGCCAAGGGCGCCCTGCGCCAGATGGCTGACGAAGAGGGCTGGGAGACCTTCTGCATCCCCGGCGGCGCAGGCGGACGTTTCTCCGTGCTGACCCCCGTGGGCCTGCTGCCCATCGCCGTTGCCGGCATCGACATCTGCAAGATCATGGCCGGCGCTGCCGCTGCCAAGGAGCAGTATGACAACCTCCGTTCCCTGGAGAACCCCGTCTGGCTGTATGCCGGCACCCGTAACCTGCTGTACCGCAACGGCAAGGCCATCGAGATCCTGGAGTCCTACGAGCCCGGCTTCAAGATGATGGGCGGCTGGTGGCAGCAGCTCTTCGGCGAGTCCGAGGGCAAGGACGGCAAGGGCATTTTCCCTGTTACCGCTGAGTTCACTGCTGACCTGCACTCCCTGGGCCAGATGATCCAGGAGGGCGAGCGCAACATTTTTGAAACCATGGTCCGCTTCGATGCTCCCGAGCAGAAGATGTTCATCGGCGGCGATGTGAAGAACCTGGACGGCCTGAACTATCTGGAAGGCAAGACCCTGGACTTCGTGGACGAGAAGGCATACCTGGGCACCGTGGCAGCCCACGTGGACGGCGGCGTTCCCGTCATCACCATGGACATGGGCGAGCTGAACGACGAGAAGCTGGGCGAGATGTTCTACTTCTTCGAGCTGAGCTGCGGCATCTCCGCTTACATGCTGGGTGTCAATCCCTTCAACCAGCCCGGTGTTGAGCTGTACAAGCGCAACATGTTCCACCTGCTGGGCAAGCCCGGTTATTAATATTGGGGAGCGGATGGCGGAAAAATCCGAAATTCCCTATTGCAAAATCAAGCGATAGCTGATAGAATGAGCACAAGCCACATTTGGCAAAGGAGGTAATTCCCTATGATTCATGTTATTATGGGCCTGAAGGGCTCCGGCAAGACCAAGAAGATGATCGACTCCATCAACGATACCCTGGCACACGCCACCGGCGACGTCGTTTGCATCGAGTACGGCAAGAAGCTGACCTATGACATCAACTACCGTGTCCGTCTGGTTGACTCCAAGGAGTACGGCATCAACAACAGCGATATGCTCAAGGGCTTCCTGAGCGGCCTGCATGCCGGCAACTTTGATATCACCAACGTTTACATCGATAACCTGTACAAGACCATCGGCTCCGACCGTGCCAACGGTGAGGCTTTTGTTGCATGGTGCGCTGAGTTCGCCGCCATCAACAATATGAACATCACCATCACTGTTTCCGATGATCCCGCCCTGGCCGGCGACGCCATCAAGCAGTATCTGTAATCGACACATCTTCCGTGCCGCTGTGATCATTCACAGCGGCACTTTTTTGCCGATATGACAAACAACAATGGGTGCGTTGAAAACGCACCCTGATTTGTTGAAACGATAAATTGGAGTTTATCGTGCAGTTGTAATTTTCCAAAGGGCTGTCATCCCGAGCGAAGTCGAGGGATCTTGGCACCGATTTTACTGCAAATGTAAACCAAATGCGTAGATCCCTCCACGCGGCTTCGCCTTGGTCGGGATGACAACGCTTGTGGTAACCGTAAGATAAACTGAAATTTGAACCCCAAAACGATGGAAGGGTGCGTTTTGCAACGCACCCAGTCATTATTAAAAAAGGAAGGGCGCGTCGGCTGACGCGCCCTGAGTGCTTATTCGGCTTTGGGTGTGCCGCCGCTGCTTCTGCGGCGGTGGTGGTAATTGCGGTGGTTACGGGACTTTTTGGGCTTGTCCTCGGCGGGGGCTGCCTGCTCCGGCTTTTCCTCCTGGGCGTTTCGCTCCTGGGGCTTCTGCTCCTCCCGGGGAGTCTTGCCCTTGCGGCGGCGGGACTTCTTGGGGCCGTCGGCGGTTTCCGTGGGGGCGGTTTCCTCTACCACGGCTTCCTCCCGGTAGCGGAAGCGGATGGGCTCCAGAATGGGCTTCTCCTGAGGCTCCTCCTTCCGGACGCGCTTGCCGCTGCCGGAAATGGGGGCCAGATCCGCGGGGATGGGAGCATCATTCTTCTTGGCCTTGCCGCTGCGCAGGATGGCGATATCCTCGTTGCGGAAAACGCTGATCGTCTCGGGGCTGTCCTCCATGCGCACCTTGACCCGGCTGCGCAGCAGATCCACCTCCACCACGGTGCCCCGGCCTTCGGGAGTATCCACGAAGGAATCCATCTTCGGCGCGGTGCGCAGCAGGTCCTCGTAGGCATCCTGCTCGTATTTCAGGCAGCACATCAGGCGGCCGCAGGTGCCGGAGATCTTGGTGGGGTTCAGGC
>CAZHEG010000160.1:0-3275 GCA_964531435.1 uncultured Oscillospiraceae bacterium
GAGAAAGCACATCCTCAAAATCCTTGTCGCTCTTGCCAACCAGATCGTCGGCTTCCTTCAGGATCTCCTCAGACAGGCCCAGACGCCGGGAAATGGCAAAGGCATTGGATTTGCCGGGAATACCGATCAGCAGCTTGTAGGTGGGCTGCAGAGTCTCTACGTCAAATTCGCAGGAGGCGTTGATGACGCCGCCGGTACGCATGGCATACAGCTTCAGCTCGGCATAGTGGGTGGTGGCAACCACCCGGCTGCCCATTTTACGGCAGAATTCGATGAGGGCTACCGCAAGGGCGGCGCCTTCGGCGGGATCGGTACCGGCTCCAAGCTCATCAAAGAGCACCAGGGTGCGTCCGTCACACTCCGCCACGATATCCACGATGGTGCGCATGTGGCTGGAAAAGGTGGAAAGGCTCTGGGCAATGGACTGCTCATCGCCGATATCCGCCAGAATGGCGTCAAAGGTAGAAAGCTGGCTGCCGTCGCCGGCGGGGATATGCAGACCGCATTCCGCCATCAGGGTCAGCAGGCCAATGGTTTTCAGGGTGACGGTCTTGCCGCCGGTGTTGGGGCCGGTGATGATCATGGAATCAAAATCACGGCCCAGGTGCAGGCTGATGGGCACCACCTTCTTGGGGTCGATCAACGGATGGCGGGCGTTGCGCAGCTCTACCCTGCCCCGGTCATTCATAATGGGGGCCCAGGCGCGCATCCGGTAGGCAAGCTTTGCCTTGGCGAAGATTACATCCAGCCGGGTAAGGATGCGGACATCCAGGTCGATATCCTCCCGGTGGGCGGCTGCCTCGGCGGAAAGCTCCGCCAGGATCCGCTCGATCTCCTTCTTTTCCTTCAGCTCCAGCTCCCGCAGGGCGTTGTTGGCGTTGACGGCGGACATGGGCTCCACGAAGTAAGTGGAACCGGAGGAGGATACATCGTGGACAAGGCCCGGCACATCGCCCTTATGCTCGCTGCGGACGGGGACCACATACCGTCCGTCCCGGATGGTGATGATGGGATCCCGCAGGAACTTGGAATAGGCGGGAGAAGAAATGATCTTCTGCAGGCCGTCCTTGATCTTCGCGGCCTGGATCCGCTTATGACGGCGAATGTCAGCCAGGGCCGCTGATGCGTTGTCGGCGATCTCATCCTCAGAAAGGATCGCGCCGCTGATGCGGTCCTCCAGGTATTTATTGGGGGTCAGGGCCTGAAACAGGGGATCAAGAACGGTTGCCTTCTCCTCCTCGTCGCAGTAGCCCTTGATGCTGCGGGTGCAGCGGAGCACCGAGGCGATTCGCATCAGCTCGATGGGCTGCAGGGTGCCGCCCCGCTCTGCCCGCTCCAGGGATGCGGACACATTGGTCACGCCGGAGAAGGAAGGGTTTCCCTTCCGGGTGCAAAGATCGGATGCGGCCGTGGTTTCCGCCAGCAGCTCCTGCACATCCTCCAGGTCGGAGGTGGGCCGCAGCCGCAGGCAGCTTTCTTTACCCTCTTCGCTTCCGGCGCATTCTGCCAGAAGGGCCAGAACCTGATCAAGCTCCAGCTTCAGGAGGGATTTTTCGTATAATTCAGACATGATGATCTCCTAAATCAACAGGGATTTATAAAAGTCCAGCGTGGAAAAACCACGCTCCAATTGAGTGGTTAAGTATGCTTCGCTTAAGGCTGACAGCTGGGTAAGGCTATCCTCCCCAAGCTGAAAGGCAAATAGCTTTTTCGGGTCACACAGGCAGATGTAACGCATAGCCTCCAGAATGCCGGGACTGATGGGCATACGGATGCCGTTTCCCCCGGCGCGGCATTTGCCGCATTCCAACACGCCCTCGGATATGTCAAACAGATCCGGGCTCTGACTGCCGCAGACATGGCAGCCGAAAAGATCCGGCTGGTATCCGGCAAGACAGGCAAGGCGCAGCTCGAACACTGCTTTGACCTTGCTTTCCGGCAGGCTGAGCTTCGACAGGGCGTGCAGACAGTTGAGCACCAGGCTCAGCACCTCGGGGTTGGGCAGATCCTCCTGGGAAACCACCTCCGCCGCCTGGGCAAAATAGGTACCCAGGCTCAGCTTGCTCAGATCCCGCCGCAGGGCAGAAAACAGCTCGACAGTATGGGCTTCGTTGACGGTGTACTGCCCCCGGTATTCAAACAGCGTATATTCGCCGTAGGCCAGCAGCTGGCAGGGTGCCACCAGGGGGCTGTTTTTCCGGCGCAGGCCCCGGGCTTTCACCGTCAGCTTGCCGTATTCGGGGGTCAGCACCGTCAAAAGCGCGTCCCGGTCATTGTAATCCGTGACCCGCAGAACCAGGCCAGGGGTCGTCAGATACATGTGTTCCCTCCATTTTCAGAGCCTTCGTGTAGGATATATATGCCTCCGGCGCTCCGGTTTCCATGAATAGCTTCCAATAATCCATTGCGTTCATATCCATCCCTCCTGGGGATAGGATTTCCGCAGGGGGCAGAATCTACAACTGGTAATTATTCGCTGTATCCGAAATTGCGGACCAGGAAATCGGAATCCCGCCAGTTTTCCTTGACCTTGACCCAGGTGGTCAGATACACCTTGGTGCCCATGAATTTCTCGCAGTCGGTGCGGGCCATGGAGGAGATCTTCTTCAGCATAGCGCCCTGCTTGCCGATGATGATGCCCTTGTGGCTGGCCTTTTCGCAATAGATGGTGGCATCGATATCGATAATGCCGTTGTCCCGCTCGGAGAATTTGGTGATCTCCACCGCGGTGCCGTGGGGAATCTCACGGTCCAGGTTCCAGAGGATCTTCTCGCGGATGATCTCTGCCATGACCTGGCGCTCCGGCTGGTCGGTGGTCTGATCCTCGTCGAACATGAAGGGGCTTTCGATGGCGTACTTTTCGCACTCGGCGAGCAGCTCCTCCACGCCGTCACCGGTCTTGGCGGAAATGGGGATGATGGCAGCAAAATCCATTGCCTGGGAATAGACGGCAATGACCTCCAGCAATGCTTCCTTTTCCACCGTGTCGATCTTGTTGATGGCAAGGATGGCGGGGCTTCTGCTGGAGCGGATCTTCTCGATCAGGCCCTCCTCCTGGGGACCAAGGTTGGCAACAGGCTCCACAACAAGAACGGTAGCGTCCACATCGGCGATGGACTCCCGGGCAACGTTCACCATGTAGTCGCCCAGCTTGGTGCGGGAGCGGTGGTAGCCGGGGGTATCCACAAAGACGAACTGGGTGTCGCCCTTGGTGACGATGCCGCAGATCCGGTTGCGGGTGGTCTGGGGCTTATTGGAAACGATGGCGATCTTCT
>CAZHEG010000161.1:0-3259 GCA_964531435.1 uncultured Oscillospiraceae bacterium
GAATCATAGGTCACGATGACCTCGGGCCAGTGGACCATGGGGGCGGTGACAAAGGTCAGGGTGTGCTTGCCCAGGCACAGGGTATCGCCCTCCCCTACTACGATCCGGCGGTCAGCATAGTCGGTGCCGAAGAAATTCTTCATCATGGCAAAGGCCTTGGCGGATGCCACCACCACCGCCTCGGGGTAGAGGTTCAGGAAATTGTGGATGTTTGCGGAATGGTCCGGCTCCATGTGCTGGACCACCAGATAATCCGGCTTGCGGCCGTCCAGAGCCTTGCTGAGCTTTTCCAGCCACTCCCCGGTGAAGTTTTTGTCCACGGTGTCCATAACGGCGGTCTTCTCGTCAAGGATCACGTAGGAATTGTAGGAAATGCCGTTGGGAACCACATACTGTCCCTCAAACAGGTCTACCTGATGGTCGTTGACGCCGATATATTTGATATCATTGGTAATGGTCATAATCATCTCTCCTGTATCTTTTTATGGTAGTATGATGCGCGCTGCATGTGATTATAGTATAGTCCCATTATGCCCGAAAGTCAAAGGGAATATCAGGCTCCCAGGATGGCCTTCAGGTCCTCCTCCGGGGTGGTAATGGGGGCGATGCCGTACTTTTCCACCAGGAAGGCCAGCACATTGGGAGAAAGGAAGGCCGGCAGTGTGGGGCCCAGGCGAATGTTCCGGATGCCAAGGTGCAATAACGTCAGCAGGATGCACACCGCCTTCTGCTCGTACCAGCTGAGCACCATGGAAAGGGGCAGCTCGTTGATGCCGCAGTCAAAGGCCTCCGCCAGCGCCCCGGCGATGCGGATGGCGGAGTACGCATCGTTGCACTGTCCAATGTCCATCAGCCGGGGGAGGCCGCCGATGGTGCCCAGCTCCAGATCGTTGAAGCGGTACTTGCCGCAGGCCAGGGTCAGTACCATGGTATCCGCGGGCGTCCGGCTGACAAATTGGGTATAATAATTGCGGCCGGGCCGTGCGCCGTCGCAGCCCGCCACCAGGAAAAAGTGGCGGATGGCGCCGGATCTCACCCCATCGATAACGGCATCCGCAGCGCTCATAACGGCGTTCCGGGCGAAGCCGGTGGTCACCTGCTCGCCGCCGTTGATGCCGGGGAACAGGGTATCCTCCTGAAAGCCGCCCAGCTCCAAGGCCTTTTCAATGACCGGGGTGAAGTCCTTCCCCACAAAACGGGCGGCGGGATCGCCCACCACGCCGGTGGTAAACACCCGGTCGGCATAGCCGGTCTTGGGGGGCATCAGGCAGTTGGTGGTGAACAGCACCGGGGCAGGCAGGCCGGCAAATTCCTTCTGCTGGTTCTGCCAGGCGGTGCCGTAATTGCCCTTCAGGTGGGGATACTTTTTCAGCTCGGGGTAAGCATGGGCGCTGAGCATCTCGCCGTGTGTGTAGATATTGATGCCCTTCCCTGCCGTCTGCTCCAGCAGAAGCTTCAGGTCATGCAGGTCGTGGCCGGTGATGACGATGAAGGGGCCCTTTTCCACCGTCAGGCTGACCTGGGTGGGCTGGGGATGACCGAAGGTCTGGGTGTTGGCCTTGTCCAGAAGCTCCATGCACTTCAGGTTCACCTCACCCACTTCCATGACGATGGGCAGAAGCTCCTTCATGCCCCAGCCGTCCATGCCGATGGCGGTCAGGGCCTTGTAGAAGAAGCGGTCCACCGTTTCATCGTGGTATCCCAGAACACAGGCGTGGTAAGCATAGGCCGCCATGCCGCGGATGCCGAAGAGGATCAGGCTTTTCAGGCTCCGGACATCCTCATCCCCGTTCCACAGCTGCTGCAGATCGTAGTCATCGGTTCTGCCACAGGGGCTGGCGCAGGAGAAGCAGTTGGGGACCATCTCCCGCTTTTCTGCCTTGACCCGGTCCAGCAGCGCCTGAAGGGCAGCATCATCGAAATTCACATTGGTCAGGGTGGCGAAAAGGCTCTCCACAATGACCTGTGTGGATGCGGCGCTGATCAGATGCTCATTGCCGTCGGTGGCCCTGGCCAGGCCGATCAGGGCTCCGGTCAGACGGTCCTGAAGCTGGGCCGTAGCAGCGCTCTTGCCGCAGACGCCCACGGCGCCTGCGCAGCCGCCGCACTTTGCGGTCTGCTCACATTGAAAACAAAACATGGGGGTACTCCTTATTTTACGATTTGTCCATCCGGACTGATGATCACGACATTCACGGGGATGTTCTTCCCGCAGAGCTCCAGGGCATTTTTCACCGCGTAGGGCAGGCCGCCGCAGCAGGGCACGGTCATACGGGTGACGGTGATGGAGCGAATGTCGTTGCCGGCAAAGATCTGCGCCAGCTTCTGGGCATAGTCCACGCCGTCCAGCTTGGGGCAGCCGATCAGGGTGACCTTACCCGCCATAAAGCGGCTATGGAAATTGCCGTAGGAATAGGCGGTGCAGTCGGCGGCGATCAGCAGATCTGCTCCTTGGAAATAGGGGGCGTTTACCGGGGCCAGCTTGATCTGCACAGGCCAGTTGCGCAGCTGGGCGCTGACCTGGGCCTCGGCAGGAGCGGCACTTTGAATGCTCCGGCTGGCAGAGCCGGGGCAGCCCATGGGCTTTTCTGCTTCCTTGGCCTTCTTCGCAGCCAGAACGGCGGCCTCATTGTAGGCAGGGGCCTCCCGCTCCTCAAAGGAAATGGCGTTCATGGGACAGGCAGGCAGACAGTCGCCCAATCCGTCGCAGTAATCCTCCCGCAGCAGCTTTGCCTTGCCGCCCACCATGCCGATGGCGCCTTCGTGGCAGGCCTTGGCGCACAGGCCGCAGCCGTTGCAGCGTTCTTCGTCAATTGTAATAATTCTTCGGATCATAAAATTCCCTCCTTGACTTTATGCTTTGATGATACTATACTGAAACCGGAATGTATGTTGAATTTTCAACAGAAGGTGATTCTTCATGAAAGATCTTTACCCCATCATGGGCAGCTGCCCGCTGTTTGAAGGAATCCGCCCGGAGGATCTGGCAGCCATGCTCGGCTGCATCGGCGGCAGGACCGTAGCCGTTCAAAAGGGGCAGGCCCTTTTCCGGGAGGGTGACCCCGCCACATATGTGGGCATGGTCATGACCGGGGCGGTACGGATGGTGCGGGAGGACTATTACGGCAACCGCAGCATCGTGGCCCACATCGGCCCGGCGGAATTATTCGGCGAGACCTACGCCTGCGCCGGGGTGGATGCCCTGCCCGTCAGCGTGGTAGCCGATGAGGACAGCCAGGTGCTGCTGATGGACTGCCGC
>CAZHEG010000162.1:0-3242 GCA_964531435.1 uncultured Oscillospiraceae bacterium
CCAGTCGTGCTGTCCGCACGACAGCCCCCTTTACACAAGGGGGCCTTTTGGGGGGGTGTACGAAACTGCTCGATAAATTGGAATTTGCGCAGGTTGCAAACGGTTTTTCATAAAAAGGAAAAAAGCGGCTGCCTATGATAATTTCCTTGACAAAAGGAAAAATCTTCATTAGAATAATACTGTCCTTGAGGGAGTAATTCGGGGGACGATTTACTTCAGTACCTTCAGGTAATCCAGAATCGCCAGAACCCAGCTGATGGTGCAGTAAACACTGACGACCCAGCCCAGGATGCCGCCGACAAAGGGAATCAGGCCCAGGACCCAACCCAGCACAGCGTTGACGACCAGCAGGACGACGATCTTGATGACCAGACCCTTGATGTCCTGAGCGCCGAAGGAATAGGGGAAGTACTTCTTAAGCAGTTCCATTGGAAATAACTCCTTGTTTATTAAGATTACATGGATAATTATACCACTCTTTTCCTGAAATGCAAGATATTTCGTCAAATTTCTCCGATTTGACTTTCGCCATAGGGCATGGTATGATATGCTGGAATAAACAGGAGGATACGATATGCAAGCTCTGCTGTACTGCCTTTTCATTCTGGTCATCACCGCGGCGGACCAGATCACAAAATATCTCACCGTGGCAAATATTGAACTGTATCAGGATGTGGATTTCATTCCCGGCATCCTGAACCTGACCTATGTACAGAATACCGGCGCCGCATTTTCCGCGTTGGAGGGCATGCGCTGGCTGTTCGTGGCGATCTTCGCGGTGCTCACCGTGGTGATCATCATTGAATACCGCTCCCAGCGGATGCATTTTTCCAGGTTCGACTGGTGGTGCATCGCCGCGGTGTACGGCGGCGGCCTGGGCAATGTCATCGACCGGGTGCGCCTGGGCTATGTGGTGGACATGATCGAGACCCAGTTCATCCAATTCCCTGTGTTCAATGTGGCGGACTGCTTCATCACCTGCGGGTGCATCCTGCTGTTCATCCACCTGATGTTCTTCAACAAGGAATTCTGGAAAGACGAGAAAAAGCAAGGTCCGCAATGACATGCAGTGATCGAGGAGTTACTATGACACTTTATGCCGATCTTTCCGGCGAGCGGCTGGACGCGTTTCTGGCCCGCTGCGCCGACGGCCTGACCCGCAGCGCGGCCCAGCGGCTCATCGAGGAGGGCTGCGTCACCCGAAACGGCAGGCCCGGAAAGAAAAATGACAAGCTGAATGCCGGTGATGAGATCGTTTTCACCCTCCCGGAGCCCCGGGAGGTGGACATCCGCCCCACCGAGATGCAGCTGGACATCGTATACGAGGATGATGACCTGCTGGTGATCAACAAGCCCAAGGGGCTGGTGGTCCATCCCGCGGCGGGACACCAGGATGATACCCTGGTCAACGGCCTGCTGTATGCCCTGGGGGATGACCTTTCCGGCATCAACGGCGAGCTGCGCCCCGGCATCGTCCACCGCATCGACAAGGACACCTCCGGCTTGCTGGCGGTGGCGAAGAACGATTTTGCCCACACCTTTCTGGCGAGCCAGCTGAAGGACCACTCCATGCACCGGGTGTACGAGGCCATCGTGGTGGGCTCCTTTCGGGAGGACAGCGGCACCGTGGATGCCCCCATCGGCCGCCACAGCACCGACCGGAAGAAAATGTGCGTCACCTACCGCAATTCCAAGGAGGCGGTGACCCACTGGGAGGTGGTGCGCCGCTACCGGGGCTATACCCACATCCGCTGCCGCCTGGAGACCGGGCGGACCCACCAGATTCGCGTCCACATGGCCCATATCGGCCACCCAATCCTGGGGGACACGGTCTACGGCCATAAGAAGGCGGAGCTGGGCCAGGACAGCCAGTGCCTCCACGCCGGAACCCTCTGCTTCACCCACCCCCGGGACGGCAGGCCGGTGATGGTATTCGCTCCCCTGCCGGATTATTTCACCCAGGTCATCGAAAAGCTGGAAAAAATGGGCTGACCGTAAAAGGAGCACATATGGATTATTCAGATATTTTGCTGACGGTGGATTATGACCGCACCCTGACCGCGCCGGATTCCACCATCCCGGCCCGCAATATTGAAGCGATCGAATATTTCATCGCCCATGGCGGCGCTTTTACGGTGAATACCGGACGCAGTGTGCCTATGGCCCGGCCCTTTATCGGCGCTTTTCCTGTCAACGCGCCCTTGCTTTTGTACAACGGCTCCGGGGCCTATGACCCCAACACCGGGGAGCTGAGCCTGCTCCATGAGATTCCCATGGACCAGGGCAAGACGGTCCGGGCGTGTATGGAGCTGTTTCCCGACCTGACGGTGGAGGTTCAGGGCGTGAAAGCCCATTACCGTTTCGCGGAAAATCCCGCCTGGGATGCCTTCAGCGACCACAACCACTGCGCCCGGGCGGCGGCGGAGCCGGAGGACGATCTGGGCCCCTTTCTGAAATTTTCCCTTTACGGCGATTTTCACGACAATACCGTTGCCAGCCTGTTCGATGCCACCCCGGAGGAAAGACGGCGCATGGACGAGGCGGAACGGCTTTTGAAGGAGCGGTACGGCGAATGTGTGGAGGTGTTCCGGGCGGCCACCCGGATCATCGACGTGCACGCCAAGGGTGTCTCCAAGATTCGGGCTGCCCGTGGGCTGCAGCAGCGGCTGGGCCGGAGGATCCTGGTCTGCGTGGGTGACGCGGAAAACGATCTGCCCATGCTGAGCGGGGCGGACTACGCCTTCTGCCCTGCCGACGGAATCGTGGCGGACCGGTTCCCCAATGTCTGCCCCTGCGGCGATGGGGCGGTGGCGGATGTGATTTATCACAGGATTCCGGAGATTCTTAAAAATAGCTCTTGACAATTCCCTGTTTTCATGCTAGAATTCTCTGGCTGAATAAGCAACGAGATGGGGATTTGCGGGTGTAGTTCAATGGTAGAACACCAGCCTTCCAAGCTGGATACGCGGGTCCGATTCCCGTCACCCGCTCCATAGATGCGCCAGTAGCTCAGCTGGATAGAGCAACTGCCTTCTAAGCAGTAGGTCGGGGGTTCGAGTCCCTCCTGGCGTGCCATTCAGCCAGATTAAATATGGTGGATATGGCCTAGTCGGCTAAGGCGTCAGATTGTGGCTCTGAAGATCGTGGGTTCGAGTCCCATTATCCACCCCATAAAAAAAGAACACCCATTGGGGCACCTGCGATAGAGCAGGTGCCCCAAGGTGTTTTATGAGGTGGATGCG
>CAZHEG010000163.1:0-3211 GCA_964531435.1 uncultured Oscillospiraceae bacterium
TGTTTACATTTTCCTTGAAGTCCGTTTACGCTTTCGTCACGATTTTCTTCCCGGATCTGGTATAATATTTATACAGGAAAGGGAAGCATGGGGCAGCCGATGCCGGGGAAACATTCCCGGATAAACCGACGGTGACCGCCCGTGACACTTGCGTCCGTGATCATATGAGGACAGCGGCGACCGAACCCGGTCGCCGCTGATTTTGGTTATTCTTCTTTCAGATCCTGGATCTTTGTGCCGTGGGTGAAGTAGGTGCGGGCGTAGTCGATAAAGGACACCAGCATAAACGCGCAGTCGATGGCGACAATGGCGGTGATCCAGCCAGAATTCATATTCGGCAGCATCACCATCAGGATCAGACTGACGAAGAGGACCGTGGTGCAGACCTTGCCGGTGATCAGAGCGCCGGTGAGCATTTTGCCCTTGCGCAGGGTCAAAAGACCTGCGATCAGCTGGAAGCTTTCCTTGATGACGAACAGAACCGCCATGATCCGCAGAACAGGATGCCGGATGGCCAGGCAGACGATCAGGGTAAACTGAGTTGCCTTGTCAGCCACCGGATCCAGAACCTTGCCAACGTGGGAGATCATGTTGAAGTGCCGGGCGATCTTACCGTCCACCAGGTCGGTGATGCAGCTGACCGCAAGAATCGCGGCCGCCAGGAAATAGTCCGCAGCTTCATTCGCGTTCAAATATATAATTACATAAACAGGAATCAGAACGATCCGAAACAGGCTCAGCAGGTTTGGAATCGTAAATAGCTCCTTTTTCCAATCTTTCATTTTCTTTTCCTCCGGACGGATGGGGCCGCCATCCGCTAAAGGATATTATAGGTATTTTTTCAGGGATAATCAAGAGAAAATGAAATAAGTTTTTTATTTATTAATATTTGCCGCCATGGGATAGTGCAGAGCCAGGTGCTTCCAGGTTTGTTTATCCAGTTCCCCGGTTGCGGGAAGGAGACTGAGGATCTGAAATGCCGTCAGGCTCTCCGCGGTGGGAAGATCCAGCATCCCGGTGGATGGGGGAGTGGGGATGGAACGGTAGACACCTGACAGGACCGTCAGCATTCCCTGCACCAAAAACAGGTGGGGGCTGCTTTCTCCCCGCCGGATGACCTGCATGGGATTGAGAATGATATTCAATGGCTCTGCTTCACCCACTTCCACCAGTGCCGCCTGATAGATGGGAACGATGGCATCCCAGGTATCCTGATCGGTCACCCCGGTGACAGGCAGGCCGTAGCGCCGCTGGAAAGCGGATACGGCACGAACGGTATCGGTGGTGTAAAATCCGTCGGGAATCAGACTGGGCTGCCGCTCGTCGCTTTCGGCGATGACCCGGAGCATGGTCTGCAGGGAGCGGATGGGCTGGGCTACAAAGGAATCGTTTGGTCTCATCGCACTGCCTCCTTTGAGATGGGGTCGGAGTCACCGCTGTGCAGGTCCCGGCCCGGGAATTGGGTGAGGGTGGTGGTCCTCGTATACCGTCTGCTGCCCTGGCTGCTGAAGGCGCTCACCGCGTCGTCCGGGAAGGTCTCCCGGCTTCGCAGGGCTGTATTTTCAATGCCGGAGAACTGGTCGTAGATCTCATCCCAGGTCCTGTCATCCACGACCCCGGATTCAGGCAGGCCGAAAAACCGCTGGGCCGCCAGCACCGCTGCGGTGGTGTCGCTGCCGTAGATGCCGTCGATGGCGAGAGGCGGTATGTTTGGAATGAAGGCATCCAGCACCGAGAGCATATATTGCAGATGCCGGATCTTGTCGCCGGTATCCCCCGGCTGCAGGGGATCGGGGTAGGACCAGTTGATGGAATAAAACTGCTGCCCCTGGCTGCGCAGCTCCGACAGGGATGTGACGGCAGTGTAGAGCCGCACCAGCTCATACCAGGTGGCTTTGCCCACGATGCCGTCGGGGGCCAGGTCAAAGATCCGCTGGAAGGCGATGACGGAAGCCTCCGTGCGGCTGCCGAAGATGCCGTCTGTGGCCGCAAGCTTGGGAATGGCGGGGTAATTCTGTGCAATGCGGTTCAACTCCACCTGCACTACCACAACATTCGGCCCAGAGCTGCCCACCCGCAGAGGTGTTCCGGGGTAGGATGTGGTGATGCCCCGGATGGGCGCGTTCTCCACGATCTCCACATCGCCGTAGTAGCTGCGCAGGATGCGGGTGGAGCTGTAACCCTGCTTGGCGAGATTCTGGCTGCCCCACTGGCTGAGCCCTTCGCAGGTCACCGTGGTGCCGTTGCAGAATTTCGCCGCCAAAGGTTCCACAAATCCCGGGCGGCGAAGATAGTCGTTGAACAGTTCATCCACAAGCCGGGAAACATTGTCAAAGTATGCTCTGCCATTGACGAAATACTGGTCATAGGCGGTGCTGCTGGTGATGTCAAAGTCATAGCCGCGGCTGCGGTAAAATTCGGTGTAGACCCGGTTCAGTGCGAAGGATGTAATGGCGAGAATATTGGCCCGGAGGGCGCTTTCCTCCCAGGTGGGATAGATCTCACTGGAGGCCACATTTTTTATGTAGTCGGAAAAGCTTACTGTCACATTTGCGGCGTAAGCGCTGGGCGCGCCCAAATGAACGGTGATCCGCTGGGGCACGAAGGGAATGACCGTTGGCATAGCTGACCTCCTTTACAGATTTTGGGGCGTTGTATCGAAGTCCTCGGTTTTGTCCCAGGCGGCGGGCAGCTCTGCCAGGGGAATGAGCTCCAGCTCCTGCCAGGTAACGGTATCCGGAAATACCTGAACGTTTTCCGCACTGATCTGCTCATAGCCCTGGGCTCTGGCGTGGAGCGTTACCGTGGTGAAGGGTGTTTCCTCACTGCCGGGACTTTGGCTGTCGGAAAGGGGAGGCGTTGGAATGTCAACGGGGGTGATGAGCCCGCTGCGGTCGGTCAGACGCAGGGCAATGGCGGTGCCGTCGGGCGCGGTGATGGCAACGGCGGCGTTTTGGATGGGAATCTGGGCGTAGCTTGAGAATATGTGGACCTGTATGTACCCGGTTGGTGGCATGGTGGTTCCTCCTTTTTGCTTTTGGGATCATCATATGCATGGAGGAGGGGAAATGTGCGCAGGCCGGATGGGGAGCGTAACCGTAAAAATATCCCGCGGACACTTGACAAGCCGGATAAATTTCTTTATAATATCGTGGTCATCGGGGTGTGGCGAAGTTTGGTATCGCGCATGGTTCGGGTCCATGAGGCCGCG
>CAZHEG010000164.1:0-3198 GCA_964531435.1 uncultured Oscillospiraceae bacterium
GCCGGGCTTGAGAACGATACCGGGCTTTACGCCCCAGGAAGCGATCTTATCGAGGGTCGCCTGAATATGGTCCTCGGTGTCAGACTCCACATGAACCGACAGATAATCCGCTCCCGCCCGGCAGTAGGCGTCCACATAGCGCATGGGCTGGCGGATCATCAGGTGCACATCCAGCACCAGGTCCGAGACCCTGCGGGCGCCCGCAACCACAGAGGGGCTGAAGGAGTGGTTGGAGACAAAATTTCCATCCATCACATCCACATGGAGCCATCGCGCGCCTGCAGCCGCAGTTGCTTCAATATCCCGCTGCAAATTCATGGGGTCCGCAGCCAAAATCGAGGGGGACAGAATAGCCATAGATAATCTCCTTTATTCCATCACGATATCACACCGGGTGATGCCATAGTATTCCATCGCGGCAATGGATTCTTCCGTCAGTCTTTCTCCGCAGACGGCAATGGGCACCGCCGGCGGGCAGCCCACAGACGCACCGGAAAGGATACGCCCGGCGCAGCACCGGACCGGGATGCTCTCCCAGGGTGCCAGCGCGGCATCACGGACGGTCATGACCTGCTCCATCACACCGGGGCTTGGTGGCAGGCTTTGAACGGAAGGCTTCCGTTCAATGGAGCATAGCGCAAGGGCAAGCTTCCGAAGGCTCTCCGCGCCCATCTCCGGGGTGAGCATCAGTACCAGATGGTCCGGGTCGGCAAACTCGCAAACGATCCCCTGCCCGGCAAGAGCCGCCGCAAGAGCGGTGCCTTCATAGCCATAGGACTTGGAAAGGACCGTCAGCTTCAGCACTTCATCACCGCCAAGGGAATAGCCGTGAAGCCGCAGTTTTTCTTTCAGTTCCTCCACCAGAGGAATAAATTCAGCTAATTTCTGCCGGTATCCCTCCACCAGATATTTGTTCGCGGCATCCAGAGACTGCAGGATCAAATAGCTGGGGCTGGTGGATCCGAACAACGCAAGGGCGGACTTCGCCCGGGCTGCGGTTTTTTCATCCCGGATGTGCAGATACGCGCCACCCGTCAGCACCGGCAGGGTCTTGTGGGCAGAGCTGCAGCAAATGTCCGCACCCAGATCCATGGGATGCTTCGATCGGGGCAGAAACTTCAGGTAGGCGCCGTGGGCATTGTCCACCAGCAGCAGGGCGCCATGGCGGTGGGCAACCTCCGCAAGGGCGGCTACGTCCGCCATATTTCCCAGGTAATCCGGGCTGGTGATGTACACAGCGGAAACCTGCTTCCCCGTCAGGAAGGCATCCAGCCCCTCCGGCGTAACCGTGCAGGACAGATAGGAAGGATCCCCGCCATAGAACCACTTTACATCCAGATCCAGCAGTGCTGCCGCGGAAAGAAAGGTTTTGTGGACATTGCGTGCGGCGGCAACCGTCTTTCCCCTGCCCATGGTGGCAAGGTGAAGCATGGCCCGGATGCACTGGGAGGAGCCTTCCGTGGAATAAAACGTCGAACAGCCAAATATCTTCGACGCATTCCCTTCACTTTTCGCAATGATGCCGCTGGCTTCATACAGGCTGTCAGCGCCGTCGATCTCGGTGATATCCAGCTCCTCAAAGCCCAGTGGGCCGGAGCCCTTGTGTCCCGGCATATGGGCCCGGAGCGCACGGCAGTCCCGGTAGCGGCGGACAAAATCACAGATGGGCGTATCCATTATTCACCCAGGGCGCGGTGGACTGCCACCATAATGGCGCACTCCATGCGCTTGCGGAACAGCTTGCAGCCGTATTCATAAACGCCGGTAACGGAGCCGGTGGAATGGTAAGCATTGGCAGCGCAGCCGCCGGAGCAGTAGAGCCGTGCCCAGCAATCCCGGCATTCGGGATGGGCATAGACATTGCAGGCGGCAAACTGGCTCTGGACATCATGATTGGTCACGCCCTGCCAGATATCGCCCAGACGGAAAGCTTCGTCACCTACGAACTGGTGGCAGGGATACAGGTCGCCCCAGGGGGTCACGGCCATATATTCGGTTCCGCTGCCGCAGCCGGAGATTCGCTTGTAGATGCAGGGGCCGCCGGTCAGGTCGATCATGTAATGGTAGAAGGTAAAGGGCTTGCCCTCCTTGTCCCGCTGCAGCATCAGCTCCGCCAGCTTTTCGTACTGGTCAAGGACGATGGGCAGATCCTCCTCGGTCAGAGCAGAGGGATCACCCTCGGCGCAGACAACAGGCTCCATGCTCAGCTCCGTAAAGCCAAGCTCCAGCATGGTCTTTATATCCTCCAGAAAATCGGGATTGGCATGGGTAAAGGTGCCCCGCATATAGTAGCCCTTTCCCTCACGGGCCTCCACAAATTTCTGGAACTTGGGAACGATCTTCTCCCAGCTGCCGTGACCCGCGTAGTCTACACGGTAACGGTCGTGAACTTCCTTCCGTCCGTCCAGGGAAAGCACCACATTGTGGCACTCCCGGTTGGCAAATTCGATGACATCGTCATCCACCAGCACGCCGTTGGTGGTGAGGGTGAAGCGGAAATTCTTTCCCTTCTCCTTCTCGATGGAGCGGGCGTAGGCCACCAGATCCTTGACCACCTGGAAATTCATCAGCGGCTCGCCGCCGAAGAAGTCAACTTCCAAATTCCTGCGGGTGCCGGAATTTTCCACCAGGAAATCCAGTGCCCGCTTGCCCACCTCAAAGCTCATGACAGCCCGGTCACCGTTGTACTTGCCCTGGCTGGCAAAGCAGTAGGAGCAGTTCAAATTACAGGTGTGGGCAATGTGCAGGCACAGGGCCTTGACCACGCCCGAGGTCTTTTGCTTCAGGGTGCCCGCCATGCTCTGGAAGGTATCCGGAGCAAAGAGCTTGCCCGATTCCTTCAGCCCGTTCACCTGCTCATAGCATTCCGCCAGGTCAGCTGCGGGAATGCCCTCGTACTTTTCAGCCATGGCTGCAAGGATCTCTTCCCTGGAGTGATCCTCAAACATGGCAATAATATCATAGGCTGCATCATCCACTACGTGAACGCCGCCGCTGCAGACGTCCAGAACGATGTTATAGCCTCCCAATTTATACTGATGAATCATGATCTTTTCCTCTCACATGAAAAATGCCGCCGGGGTACGGCGGCATTTGGGATGTGCAATTACTTGCTCTCCTTGTTCTCGCACTGCTGATTGGCGATGCCGCAGCTGGTCTTGCAGGCAGACTGGCAGGAAGTCTGGCACTCGCCGCAGC
>CAZHEG010000165.1:0-3197 GCA_964531435.1 uncultured Oscillospiraceae bacterium
GACGTGGGTATTTTTTACACGGTTGCAAATATCCAACAACGCTGTCATTTATCATTTGTAACCTGTAATTATGAATTGCTGCCCATGGCCTCCGCCAGCGCTCTGGCGATGGAACGCATCAGCTCCGGGTCGGGCTTGCATACCTTGCGGTCGTAGGTGAGCAGGCCGTTGATCTCGTCCTCCACGTCGCTGACCTGGGTGTAGATGGCGGCACAGAGGCCCTTTGCCTTCACGGCGGGCACCAGATCCTCCATGTACAGCTTCCGCAGGCCCTCGTTCAGCTCCCCGGGGGTCTTGCAGGTCTTGTAGCCGTAGGAGTTGTCGGGATTGAAAATGTGGCCCTGGGCGGGATAGGTCAGACCGCCGCACTCGCTGAGCACCAGGGGCTTCTTTCCCTTTTTCAGCTGCCACCACTGGCCGAAGTAGATGTGGCGGCTGTCCACCTGGGTCTTGCCGCAGCGGAACCAGCCGGAGGTGGTGTCGATGAAGCGGGTGTCGTCCAGCTTCAGAAATTGGTCGTATACCTTGCTGCTGTCAAACTGGCCCCAGCCCTCGTTGAAGATGGTCCAGCAGCAGATGCAGGGGTGATTGCGCAGCTGCTCCACCGTGGCAGCCATGGTTTTCAGGAACATATTCCGGTGGGAGGGATCCGGGTTCAGGTGCTTGTCCGGGCGGACCTGAAGGCCCAGGGTGGGGAGAACGGTATCCCGGATGTACTTGTAGGGGCCGTTGTTCACCATGTCCTGGAATACGATCATGCCCAGCCGGTCGCACTGGTAGTAAAATTCCTCCGGCTCCACCTTGATGTGCTTGCGCAGGGTGTTGAAGCCCAGATCTTTCATGGCGAGGATATCCTCGGCGTAGCTTTCCGGCTTTGCGGGGGTGAACAGGCCGTCGGGCCAGTAGCCCTGATCCAGCAGGCCGTGGAAGAAGTAGGGCTTGCCGTTGAGGCACAGGCGGGGGGTTCCCTCCACGGTGCGGATCTCAAGGCTGCGCAGGGCAAAATAGGATTCCACCCGGTCATCCCCCGCGGTGACGGTAAAATCATAGAGGAAGGGATCCTCCGGGCTCCACAGGTGGGGATCATCCGGGGTAATGGTGCTGCCCAGAGGGAACTTGCCAACCCCGGGGATGGTGACGGTGCCCTCCATCTCCGGCTGGGCGGAAATGGTGACGCTGCCGCTCCGGGTGACGATGTTCAGGGCGTGGATGTAATTTTCCGGCACGCTTTCCAGCCACACCGTCTGCCAGATGCCGGAAACACTGGTGTACCACATTCCGCCCCGCTTTTCCGGCAGCACCTGCTTGCCGTAGGGAAATTTTTGGTTTTCCAGATCGTCGATGCAGAGGATCTCCACCACGTTATTCTCCGCCAGGTGGCAGGTGATGTCCACGGTGAAGCTTTCGTAGCCGCCCTCGTGGTAGAAGGCCCGGTGTCCGTTGATGTACACCACGGCGGTCTGGTCCGCGGCACCCACGTGCAGCAGCACCCGGCCCCGGTTGAAGCCCTCGGGCAGGGTAAAATGCCGGCGGTAGCGCAGGGCGCTGCCCTCCATAAAGTGTTCATTCACGCCGGAAAGACGGCTCTCGGGGCAGAAGGGCACCCGGATGGGGCGGCAGGAGCCGTCCACCTCCAGCTCCCAGATGCCGTTGAGGTTCAGATAGGAATCCCGGCGCAGCTGGGGCCGGGGATAGACAGTCCAGGGGGTCTCGCGGGAGGCGAGCAGCTCCTCTCCCTGGCGGGTCATCAGTTCAGTGGGCATATCGGTTTCTCCTTTCAGGCGCGGTGTGCGGCGGCATCCTTCCGGGGCAGGGCCAGCCGGAGGAAAAGAACGGTCACCGCGGCGGCGATGAGGGCTGCCAGGAAAATGTTTTCATTGGGCACGAAGGAGTAGGTGCCATCGTCCCCCAGGACCTTCTCGGCGTTTCGCAGCACCCAGGCACCGATGGCGGGGCCGATGATGCCGGGAATCAGCACCTGGAAGCAGATGCGCAGTCCCTGGAACATGCCCGTCTTGCTTTCCGGGGTGTTGTCCCGGATCAGGGCGCCGAATACCGCCATGCCGGACAGGTAGCCGCACATCATCATCAGGCTTCCGATGAACACCAGTGCGGTGTTTTTGAACAGGAACAGCACCGCGAAGCCCGCCATCAGCAGTACCATGGGGGCGGCAATGGCCCGGGAGAAGCCCTTCCTGTCGTAAACCGGGCCGTAGACCGCGGTGAATACCGCCGCCAGGATGATGGCCGGGGCCATGATCAGCACATAGTTATCCAGGGCCAGGGAAACGGTGTAGTAAAGGATCAGGTAGGGCATGTAGATCTGGATGGCGATGTTGAACAGGGCAAAGGCGATAAGGGAAAGGTACAGCCTCCGGTTGTCCCGGATGACCCTGGGACGGAAGCCGTAGAAAATGTTGGCGAAATAATTGCTGTTGCCCTCGGTCTTGACGGTGGGATCCTCAATGAGGAAAATGCCCGCAATGCCCAGGGCCAGCACCACGCCGCCGATGACGCAGAAGATCACCGTCCAGCTTTCCTGCAGGCTCTGGTCCAGCCCCATGAAGCCGCCGAAAACCACCAGAATGGCAACCAGGGGCATCATGGAGTTGATGCCCTCCACCTTGCCCCGGTTGGTCTCGTCGGTGCAGTCGGTGAGCCAGGCGTTGAAGGCTGCGTCGTTGGCGGAGCTGCCGAAGAAGGTCATGACGCAGTCCAGGGCGATGGTCAGGGTGATGCACAGGCTCATGGCCGCGCTGCCGGAGGACATGGCGGCGAAGAAGGTGCTGTGGATCCAGTCCACCCGGATGGCGGCAAAGGCCAGGATGGAGATGCCCCAGAGGATGTAGCCGCCGCAGATGAAGGCCTTGCGCTTGCCCACCTTGTCGGACAGGGCGCCGATGAGGAGGGTGGTGATGGTGGCAGCGGCGGCGGAGGCACCCACCATGGCGGAGATGTCCTCTGCCGACGCGTTGAACATCTTGTAGATAAAGACGTTCAGGTACATATTCTCAACCACCCAGGCCACCTGGCCCACCAGGCTGAAGATCACAAGAGAGAGGTAAAATTTCTTGGAATTTTTCATATTTTCGCCGCCTTTACGATCAGATGATGCTATTATAGCATACCGTGGCGAAAATGCAAATTGGAGTTTATCTTATAGTTACCACAAGAGTTGTCATCCCGAGCGAAGTCGA
>CAZHEG010000166.1:0-3166 GCA_964531435.1 uncultured Oscillospiraceae bacterium
CCATGAACCCCGGCTGGGTCAAGACGGAGTTCTTCACCCACGCCTTCCAGACCAATGAGGGCGAGGTGCAGTATTTCGACCGCCTGTACGAGGCCAGGGACTGCGTCGCCACAGGCCTGAAGGACCTGTACCGCAGCAGAAAGGACTATTCCGTCCATGGCCTGCCGGTGAAATTCCAGGTGTTCCTTGTAAAGCTGGTGCCCCACCGGTTTGTCATGAATATCTGGCTGAACCAGCAGAAGAAGGCGAAAAATAACCGGGGCCTGACCAGGGAGCTGAGAAAATGAGCAGAAGAAAGAGAAGAAGAAATAAAAAGTCCATCCTGCCCGCCCTGCTGCTTCTGGCGGCGCTGGTGCTGTTTGCCCTGCTGGCAGGGGGCGGCGAGGAGACCCCCGAGGGCACCCAGCCCCCGGAAACATCTTCCTCCACCACCGAGAACCAGACCGGGGAAGAATATCTGTATGTCAGCTTCATCGATGTGGGCCAGGCGGACTGCACATTGCTGAAGCTGGGTGACTGCGACATTCTCATCGACGGCGGCAACGTGGCGGACGGAAAAGTCATCGTGGATTACCTGAACCGCCAGGGCGTGGATGACCTGGAGCTGGTGATCTCCACCCATGCCCACGAGGACCATTCCGGCGGCCTGACCTATGTGCTGAATAATTTCACGGCGGAGCAGGTTTGGGTCACCACCAGCTACTACAATTCCAATGCCTACACCAATTTCATCAACGCCATGGGCGCCCAGGGGCTTCCGGTGTACATCCCCTCTCTGGGGGAGGTGTTCAGCCGCGACGGCCTGACCGTCACCCTGCTGGGCCCGGTGGAGGAGTATGACGATACCAACGATACTTCCCTCATCGTGATGGCGGAGTACTGCGGCAAGCGCTTTCTGTTCACCGGCGATATGGAGACCGGGGCCGAGGCGGACCTGGTCGCCTCCGGCGCGGATCTCAGCGCCGATGTGCTGAAGGTGGGCCACCACGGCAGCTATACCTCCAGCAGCGCGGCATTCCTGGCTGCGGTGGGGGCGAAATGGGGCGTGATCCACGTGGGCGTGGACAATGATTACGGCCACCCCCATGACGAGGCCATGGACCGGCTGTTCGCCGCCGGACTGACCCTCTACCGCACCGATACCATGGGCACCGTGGTCATCGCCACCAATGGCGGAGAGCTGGCATTTATGTGGGACAATGCCACTGCCGCCCCCGAGACCGCAGCCGGCTGATGGCCCGGTTTCGAATGAAGATCGCAGGCCGGGTGGCGGATGTCACCAGCCTGTTTGACAGCACCCGGGATTACTGCCGCGCCTACCTGACGGAGGAAACGCCCCATTTTTCCATCGCCGTCACCCCCGGTGACCTGGCATTTGAGCAGGAGGAGCTGCGCCGGGAGGCGGTGGAGGAGGGGATGCGGGTGCGGACCTTTACGGACCCCTTTCTCGACCGGGCCGCGGTGCAGCGGGGCTTTGCCCGGCACCTTTTTGACCGGGGCACCCTGCTGTTTCACGGCAGCGCCGTGGCGGTGGACGGGCGGGGCTATGTATTCACCGCCAGGTGCGGCACCGGAAAATCCACCCACACCCGGCTGTGGCGGGAGCTTCTGGGGGACCGGGCCGTGATGATCAATGACGATAAGCCCTTCCTCCGCATCACGGAGGAGGGAATCTGGGTCTGCGGCGCGCCCTGGAGCGGAAAGCACGGCCTGGAAAATAATATTCAGGTGCCCCTTGGGGGCATCTGCATCCTGCACCGGGGCAGAGAAAACCGCATAGAGCCCCTGGCACCCGGCGAAGCGGCGGCCTTTCTCACAGCCCAGTGCTATGCCCCGCCGGGCCGGGAGGGGGAGCTTGCGGCCCGGGTGGAGGAGCTGGCGAACCGGACGCCCCTGTGGCGCATGGAGTGCACCAGGGAGCTCCCGGCGGCACAGACAGCCGTCACCGCCATGCATGAAAAATTGAAATGATCCAGCGGGAGGAATCGCAGCATGAATTACTACGAAAGAGCCCTTGAACTCCGGGAGGAGACCGTCGCCCACCGGCGTTATTTTCACACCAACGCGGAAGTGGGCCTCGTGATGCCCAAGGCCAAGGCCTACGTCATGGAAAAGCTGAGAGAGTACGGCCTGGAGCCGGCGGAGTGCGGCAGCGGTGTCACTGCCACCGTCGGTCACGGCGGCAAGTGCATCCTGCTCCGGGCGGATATGGATGCCCTGCCCATGCCGGAGGAGAGCGGCGAAAGCTTCGCCTGCCCCACCGGGACGGAGGCTCACTGCTGCGGTCATGACCTTCATGCCGCCATGCTGCTGACCGCCGCCAAAATGCTGAAGGAAACAGAAGGGGAGCTGGCGGGCACCGTCAAGCTGATGTTCCAGACCGCCGAGGAGACCTTCGAGGGTGCCCGGGATATGATCCGTCACGGCATTCTGGAAGCTCCCGCCCCCGATGCGGCCCTTGCCTTCCATGTCACCTCCGGCAAAACGCCCATCGGCCTTTATATGTACAATGACAGCGGAACCATGATGTTTTCCGTGGATGGGTTCCGGATCACCGTCCGGGGCCGGGGTGCCCATGGGGCCTATCCCCACCTGTCCGTGGATCCCATCAACATTGCTGTCCATGTCTATCTGGCGCTGCAGGCGCTGCTGGCCCGGGAGGTGGATCCCAACAAGGCCTGCGTCATGACGGTGGGGAGCTTCACCGCCGGCTCCGCCCCAAATATCATCCCCGAAAGCGCCCAGCTGCAGGGCACCATCCGCTCCAATGACCCCGCAAGCCGGGAGCTGATGGTCCGCAGGATGCAGGAGGTGGCCCAAAAGACTGCTGAGGTCTACGGCGGCATGGCCCAGATCGAGATGCTGTCCCAGGTACCGCCCCTGATCTGCGACCCCAAGCTGACCCGGGAGATGGCGGGCTATATGCAGCAGGTGGGTGTCCCCGGCGCGGCGGGCTATCCCGGTGTCAGCGCCAGCGCGTCGGAGGATTTTGCCGCCATTACCGAGCGGGTGCCCGGCTGCTTCATGTACCTGTCCGCGGGGTATCCCGATGCGCGGGGCGAAGCACCCGCCCACAATCCCAAGGTCCGCTTCAATGAGGATGTCCTGCCGGTGGGTGCCGCGGGCTTTGCCTATTGCGCCTGCCAGTGGCTGAAAAATAACCGGT
>CAZHEG010000167.1:0-3157 GCA_964531435.1 uncultured Oscillospiraceae bacterium
CAGGGGCTTCATGGCCACCACGTTGCCGGGGGTGCGGCCCAGCATATTCCGGGCGGCGGAGCCCACCTGCAGGATCTTGCCGGTGTTTTTGTCCATGGCGACCACGGAGGGTTCCCGGACCACCACACCCTTGCCGTCCTCGAAGATCAGGATATTGGAGGTGCCCAGGTCGATGCCCAGGTCATGGGAGAACAGTCGAAAACGCATAAATTCACCTACTCTTAGCTTTGTGCCGGGCGGCGGCCACGGCACCGAGATGTACTTCCTTTGCCCCGGCGGTCAGCAGGACCCGGGCACATTCCCCGGCGGTGGCGCCGGTGGTGACGATATCATCCAGCAGCAGGATCCGCTTCCCGGATACCAGCTGGGGATCGATGACCTTATAAACATTCAAAACATTGGCCCGCCGCTGGGCATCGCCGGAAACGCCGGACTGAGGCCGGTTGTGGCGAATCTTTTTCAGCAGGGCGGTGGGCTTCGTGTTCAGCTCCGCTGCCACATAGCGGGCAAGGAGCTCCACCTGGTCGAAGCCCCGGCGGAGCCTGCGCAGGGGACTGATGGGCACCCAGGTGACCAGGTCAAAGCCCTCGGGGTGCTCACGGCTCAGCTTCATAGCCAGCAGCCGCCCGTATGCGGGGGCATAGGCCCGGACGCCGTGGAATTTGTAGCGCAGGAGAGAGCCTCTGACATGGTCTTCATAATACCAGACTGCCACCCAGCTGTCAAGAAAGGATAGCTTGTTTCTGGATACCGGGCACTCCGGCCCGTCAATCCGGCAGCTGTGGCACAGGTCGGTCTCGCCAACCTCCAGGATGCGGCGGCACAGGACGCACTTGGGCGGGAATAACAGTTCCGGGATGCTCATTGGGCTTTCCCCTGCAGCCGCAGCTTCAGTCCCGAATAACGGCGGCTGCGCTTGGCGTTGGCGGTCATGGCGGCGACGGTATCCTCCCGGCCCACGATGATCAGCAGCTCCCTGGCCCGGGTGATGGCGGTGTAGAGAACGCTTCGGATCATCAGGTTGGGGTGACCGTTCCAGGCGGTGAGGATCACGGCCCGGTATTCGCTGCCCTGGCTCTTGTGGACCGTCATGGCGTAGGCGGGCTCCAATTCGTTCAGCTGGCTGAAATCGTAGTCAGCCTCCCGGTCGTCGAAAACCACGGTCATGGTCTCGGCGTGGGGGTCAATGGCGGTGACGGTGCCAACGTCACCGTTGAAAATGCCGGTGCCCACGGCGCTGCCGTCACACTTCTTCCATATTATATCATAGTTGTTGCGGATTTGCATTACCCGATCGCCCTCACGGAAAGAAAAATCACCGAACTGGCGTTCCTTTTTGGTGGGGCCGGCGGGGTTCAGGGCGCTTTGCAGCACCTGGTTCAGCGCCCCGGTGCCCACACCGCCCTTGCGGGTGGGGGAGAGGACCTGAATTTGATCGGAGGGGATGCCCATGTTTTTGGGCAGGCGGGTGGAGCAAAGGCCCACAACGGTCTGGCGAACCTCCTCCTCGGAGCGGCAGGGCAGGAAGAAAAAGTCGCTTTTCCGGTCCCGCAGGTTGGGCAGCTCGCCCCGGTTGACGGCGTGGGCGTTCATAACGATCAGGCTCTGCTGGGCCTGGCGGAAAATATCCGTCAGCCGAACCGAGGGCAGAACGCCGCTGCGCAGCATATCGCTGAAGGGGAAGCCCGGGCCCACAGGGGGCAGCTGATCCGGGTCGCCCACCAAAACCAGCCGCTTTCCCGCGGGGATGGCCCGCAGCAGGGAGTGCAGCAGCTGGATGTCCACCATGGACATCTCGTCCACGATGATGGCATCGGCCTTTAGGGGGTCGCTTTCATTTTTGAGGAAAAACATCTGCCCGGTGGCGGGGTCGATATCCGCTTCCAGCAGGCGGTGGATGGTGGAGGCATTTTCCCCGGTGACCTCGGACAGGCGCTTGGCGGCCCGCCCGGTGGGGGCTGCCAAAAGGGTCTTCAGGCCCATCTGACCGAACAGGGACAAAATACCGTTGAGGATGGTGGTCTTGCCGGTGCCGGGGCCGCCGGTGATCAGCAGCACGGCGCGGCCAGCGGCTTCCCGGATGGCCTCCTCCTGCTGATGGGAGTACTGCAATCCGCTTTCCTTCGACGCGATGCGGAGCATGGCGCCGAGATTGGCAGGGGGCGGGCAGGTGACCTGGGAGAAGGCCAGCAGCTTTTCGGTGCAGTATTCCTCCGCTTCGTGGAGGGCGGCAAGATAGATGACGTTGATGCCCGCAAGGAAGCTTCGCACCACTCTGCCGCATTCCAGAAGAGCATCCAGGGCTTTCTGAACCGCGGCATCCTCAACACTCAGCAGCTGGGCAGTGGCGGGGACAAGCTTTTCCTCCGGCAGGAAGCTGTGGCCTGAGAGCAGATTGTAATTCAGCTCGAAGAGCAGTCCTGCCTCCACCCGCCGGGGATCATCGGCGGATACACCCAGCTCAATGGCGAACCGGTCTACGGCGGAGAAGGGGGCGTCCAGCCCGTCGTCCATCAATAGGTAAGGATCGTCGTACAGTAGCTCCACGGTCTGCTCGCCGTAAAGCTTATAGGCCCGGACAGCCAGCTCCGCGGGAAGCTGGTGCTGGGTGAAAAACTCCATCAGCTGGCGCATTCCCACCCGCAGGCGGAATTCCTCGCCGATGGCCCGGGCCTTTTCCCGGGAAATACCGGAAACCTCTGCCAAGCGCTCCGGCTCCCGCTCCATGACCGCCAGGGTCTCGTCGCCGAAATGGCTGACGATCCGGGCGGCAGTCTTGGGGCCGATGCCCTTGATGATGCGGCTGGAGAGATAGCTCAGGATCTCCGCCCCCGTCTGGGGCAGCAGCCGCTCCAGAAATTCCGCCTCGAACTGCTTGCCGTAGCTGGAATGGTTGCTCCAGCGGCCTGTTACCATCAGCCGTTCGCCGGTGGCGGCGAGAGGAATGGTGCCGACAACGGTAACATTTTGACCGCCGCCCACATTCAGGCGCAGGACGGCGTATCCGTTTTCGTAATTCTGAAAAACCACGGCACTGATCACGCCCTGGATGATCTCCATTTCCTGTTCCATCGAATTCTCCTGACTGGTAAGGTAAATTGTAGTTTATCTTACGGTTACCACAAGCGTTGTCATCCCGACCAAGGCGAAGCCGCGT
>CAZHEG010000168.1:0-3138 GCA_964531435.1 uncultured Oscillospiraceae bacterium
GGGGCACCCCCCTCATAAATGCGGGGGGCAAGGGTTCGGTGCGTGATCCAACTGCGCGATAAACTCCAATTCATCCTTCCAGCAAATAAGGTGCTGTCTCACTTTTTTAGTGAGACAGCACCACCCACACCACCGCATAACAAAAAAGTCTGCACAGTTCCCAATTGGGGCCCGTGCAGGCTTCTTATTTGTCTTGCTGTTTTTTCCGTTAAGGACAAAACGCATTAGCACCGGGAGGCTTTTCTGTCCTCGATTATTTTTCTCAGCTCCTCCAGGGTCAGGGGTGTTCCCTTGCCCCGGTGGACCATGCAGTGGCAGTTGGCGCACACCGGCTTCATATCCTTCACCGCGTCGGTAATGTACTGACTGAAGCCCTCGTCAGAATACTGGTAGATGGGCTTTTCGTGGTGCATCTGGATGTATCCCTCACCCAGCTCCCCATAAAAGTCATAGAAGTCAAAACCGCAGACGGCACAGGTGATCTTCCCATCCCTGGTATAGTAGGCCAGCGCAGCTTCCCGCAGTTTTCTGGACCGTTCCCTGACCTTGGTCTGCTTGACGGTGGCCTGCCCCTCCTTCACCTCGTCGTCTTCGGCGTAGACATACAGCTTGTGAGCCGCATTCTGGCTGGCGTGGACCTTGGCGGAGAACCGCTTCGCGTCATCGTAACAGAAACGGTTTTCAAACAGGTACTTCAAATACTCCCGGTTGTCGTCCACCAGCTTCCGGCCCTGGGGTGTCAGGGAGAAGTAGCCGGAGGAATCCTTGGTGGTATAGCCGCTCATGCCGTTGGTCTCATAATGGGAGCCCAGCAGATTTCGGACGATCTGGGTGAATTTGGTGTCCTTTCTCCCGGCCAGGAGCTCATTGTCCTCGCCGGTGGGCCGAAATACCTGGATCAGCATGGTCTTGATCTTCGTGGTGTTTGCGTTGGCATTTTCGCCGATGATGTACAGCGCCGGAAGCAGTAGATCCGTTTCTTTGATTCTGCTCATACTCTGAACCTCCTTGTCACCGGTTTACAGGTGTTTTCCGATAAATTCGCGAAGGATGCGGGTATACCCTTGCGGATCCTTTACGTAGTTGAGGGCATGGCCCGCGCCGGGAACGGTGTGAAATTCCACGCTCTCCGGGGCCGCGGCATGGATATTACAGCTCATGTCATAGGGCACGAACCGGTCCTCGTCGCCATGGATCAGCAGGATGGGCACCTGCGCCCGCTTCACTGCCTCCCGGGGGCTGTCCGCCTCCAGGTCAAAGCCGCCGTAGACCATGCCGCCCAGCCGGATCAGGGGATAGACCATGCCCACCGGCATGCCCATGTCCTTGCCCAGCACCTTTTTGATGATTCCGGAGGGTGCATCATAGGGGCAATCCGCAATGACGCACTTCACGTTCCCGGGCAGCTCCTTCATCCCCGCCGCCATCAGCACCGTGGCAGCGCCCATGGATACGCCGCCCAGCAGCATCGGAACATCTCCGAACCGCTCCGCCGCGTAATTCACCCAGGCCAGGCAGTCCATTCTCTCCCGGATGCCGAAGGTGATGGTGTGGCCCTCGCTTTTGCCGTGGCTGCGCTGGTCGATCAGCAGAACGTTGTGCCCCGCCTCCCGGGCGATGCGCCAGACACCGCAGAAATCCCGGATGGCATTGCCCTTGTAGCCGTGGCACAGAATCTGAAGCGGCGCGCCGTCCGCCACATGGTAGTACCGGGCCGTCAGCTTCAGGCCGTCATGGGACCGGATGGAAACCTCCTCACAGGGCACCGCCTCGTATTCCCCAATGGCGTCATCCAGAACCTCCTTGCAGGCGCGGATCTGATCACTGTCGCCATAGGCATAGGGGCTCTCCAGCGGATCCTTGTAGTAAAAAGCCAGCTTGTAGCCATAGTGCAGCAGGAAAAGAACTGCAGCCACCAGAACCACAAGAATGATCGCAACGATCATAATGATCCCTCCATTTCTTCAGTCTACCGCGGGTCATTCCGAGCAGCGGTAGCGAAGCTTGCCCACGGTCTTCCTGCCGTACTCCACCGCTTCGGTGGGGCACAGGCTGATGCAGGCCATGCACTGGGTGCATTTGCTGCCCCAGACGGGCCGTTTTTCCTCCAGACGGATGTTGTTCAGCGGGCAGCTGCTGACGCACTTCCCGCAGCCGACGCACTTGTCGGTGGCCAGGAATTCATCTGCTTTGATGAAATACTCATAAAAGCCCTGATTGATGGCGCCGCTTTTCAGCTTGGCAATGGGGCCGGGCTTCTTCTCGGGGAAGGATCTCCCATCCCGAATGAGCTCAGCCGCCTTCTGAAGCTCCGGCCGCGCTTTTTCTATGATGCGCGCAGCCTTGTCCGCCGAGGGAGCCTTGAACATGACGATGTAGTTGTCGGGCATTACCACGCCCATGGTGCCCCGGTACTCCAGCCCCATCTCCCGGCACAGCTGCCGGGTGGTTTCCCCCGCAGCGCCGATCTCTCCGCCGCAGGTCAGCAGAAAATAGGCGTCCCGGCAGCCCTCAAGGCTGCAGCGGCGGATGAAGTCCGCAAAGACCCGGGGCATCTGCCAGCTGTAAGTGGGACAGACAAAGACCCAGGGCCGCGAGGACCCTCGCCGCAGTGCGGCGCCGGATCTCATCAGCCGTCCCGCATCCACCGTTTCATCCCCCAGTGCTTCCGCCAGCACAGACGCGGCAAATCGGGAATTTCCCGTTCCGGTAAAATAGATGACCATAATGCGCCCCCTTTGGTGCTTTTTAGAATATTGTAGCACATCCACGGAGAAAAACAATTCCATTTTTCCGCCCGGGGCAAAGATTGTGATTGCTTTTTACCGGGAAATCGTATATAATACACTGAGTTTCCGGGTGTGGCCCAGTTGCTTAGTGGGTGTTGCGGAAGCGCGCTTCTGCTTACAGCCACTTAGTGCCGCGAAGCGGCTGTAGGGCGTAGCGTTGGATAGAACATCAATCTATATTTCCGGGTGTGGCCCAGTTGGTAGGGCGCCTGGTTTGGGAGCTGGAACACCAAATCGGTTCGACTTTCCAAAATGTTGCATACTCCCCTGTTACTCCGAAAAAACCCGCAAATGCCGCCGTTGAAAGTTTCCAAAAAATGTGGTAGAATTTCCTTGACCACATATTTGA
>CAZHEG010000169.1:0-3135 GCA_964531435.1 uncultured Oscillospiraceae bacterium
CAGGCAGGCTGCGGCAAATGCGGTGTTGATGGCGGACAGAAGCTGCTGGTCACCGGCTTCGTTGGCCTTGGTGATGTAGCCGGTGTAGGCGGGGACGGCGACGCCTGCCAGAATGGCCAGGATCGCGATGACGACGATCAGCTCCACCAGAGTGAAGCCCGCGTTTGCGCTTCTGCGCAGGGTCAGGAAACGCTTCCATTTTTCAGTGAATTTCATTTTTTTAATCTCCTTCTTTATGATCCAAAACGGCGGCGCGTCATTTCGCTCCCTGCCGGATTGTTCGTTGGGTTGTTGATGACCTGCAGCTTGGGCCGGTCCACCATATACGGGATCCGCCGTGATTTCGCCACCCCGGCGCACACCGGGCATCCGGTTCCGTTGCGCCTGGTCCTGCCATAGATCACGGCCTGCCATACGTGGTGCTCGCTGCACCGCCACCATACTTTCTTATTGCTGCCTAAGGTTACATCGCTGGGCTTCAGGCCGCCGTTCAGAGGCTCGTACCATTCCTCTGCCAGTCCCGGCTTCAGGGTCGCCAGGTCGTTGAACCCCGGCAGCACCGATCTTCCGGTACAGTAGGGACAGCCGGCGCCCTTCTCCTTCGTTCGGGAAAACACCGCCGCCTGCCAGGAATGGCCCAGCCCGCAGCGCCACCAGACCCGGTCATGACTGGCGGGAGATACCGTCCCGGGATCCAGACCGCCATTTTTCTCGTGGTCCCACTGCTCTGCCACCTCCGGCGCCAGGGTCACCAGGTCCGTTTCCCCGGGTATCGCCCGGTAGCCCATGCAGTAAGGACAGCCGCAGGCTCCAATGGCAACCGACGCTACCATCGCCTCCCACTCATGCCCTTCCCCGCAGATCCACCAGACCTTCCGGTGGGAGCCTGCCGTGACCGAAGTCGGGGGCATGGCGTTCCGCCCGCTCCACCGCTGAACCAGGTGGGGGTGGGTGGTCGCCAGGTCGGTCTCGCCCGGGATCGGACGCTTGCCCGCGCAATAGGGGCATCCGCCATCTCCCCGGACGGCGCTGTAACAGGGGGACTGCCATTCATGTCCCCGCTGGCAGCGCCACCAGACCTTTTCATGGGAGTTCGCCGCCAGCTCGGCAGGATCCGCGGTATTCAGGTCCGCGGCCCATGCCCTTCGCAGCTTTTCATTTTCAACAAAGTGATCCACTAACCTCAAATACCATCACCTGCCTTGACCGAAAACCGCAGCCGAACGCGGCCCGCGTTCGCGCCATACCACATAATGTGGATTATGTGGTATCGAGGCATTTTGTTTTAGATCAAAGCAGGCAAAAGTGCTCCGTAAAACGCAAAAAGCGCATAACAAATCAGGGTCAAGAAATTTTGCATTTCGTTGGCCCTATTCGTTATGCGCAGAAATTGAAATATCCTTCTTTATCGGGAAGAACAGCAAAGAAGTGTAACCGGTTTGTAACTATTTTTATGAACGCTATTGATTTTTATTGTGCCATGTGTTACTATGTATCCAAAGAATGCCGCAGTTTCGCATCACATAATCCACATTATGTGATATGAAGCAGCGGCAATTTTTCGATCTGCCGGCGGTGGACCTCACCGCTCTCCCGGGTGTAGATTCGGGTGGTGTTGACGCTGGCATGGCCCAGAATGTCCGCCAGCCGGACGATATCCTTTTCAACGGAATAGTAGATCCTGGCAAAAAGATGCCGGAGATTATGGGGAAATACCTTCTCTGCCGATACCCTTGCGGTCCGGCAGAGTTTTTTCATTTCCGCCCAAACACGGCTGCGGTCCAGGGGTTTTCCGCTTTTGGTGACGAAGATGCTGCCGGAACGGATCCGCCGCTCCCGGGCGTAGCGGAGCAGGGCGCGGCACAGCTTTTTCGGAATCCACACGATGCGGCTCTTTCCCTTGCACCGCACGGCTGCCTTCCCCGCTTCGGCGGCCTCCACCGTGATGAACGGATGCTCCGATACCCGGATTCCCGTTGCGCAGATGGTCTGCATCAAAAGGTTCAGCCGGGGGTCATCCCGGGACGCGGCAAGCAGCCGCTCGTATTCTGTCCGGGTCAGCTCCTTTTCCTCGGCCCGGAAGGCCTCCCGCTGGGTCTTGAAGGTCTTGACCCGGCACTCCGGATGGCCGATGAAGGTCAAAAATGAATTCACAGCGGACAGAATGCTGTTGGCGCTGGTGATTTTATACTCCTGCTGCAGACTGAGCTTAAAGGATAAGACTTCCTGTTTGTTCAGCTCCCTGCCCTCCAGCCACCGGAGGAATTTCCCCGCATCCCGCAGGTATTTCTCGATGGTTGCCTGGCTGCGCTCCTCTTCCGCCAGAAACACTCCAAATTCTTTCAAGCTATTCATTATAATATGCCTCCTGGTTTTTCAGTTGCCGCCGAACGGTATCCCCCACCCGGCGTGTACCTAGATTATAGGCATATTTTAACCTTTTTTCCCGCTGTAAAAATGGAATGCTGCTGCATAAAAACCAAATACCCCCGTACCGCAGATCCTTCACGAATCCGAGGTACGGGGGTATTTTTTCAATTTCGCTCCAATATCAGCATCAGCGCGGCATGGGCAGCCTGCTGTCTGACCTCGTCACGACTTCCCTCAAAGACGAAATGCCGGACGGCTGTCCCCTTTTCATCGCAGTAACCGATGTAAACGGTGCCGACAGGTCTGCCGAATTCGTCGCCGTCAGGCCCGGCAAGGCCGGTAACGGACACGGCAATATCCGCATCCAGCGCCCGCCTCGCCCCGGCGGCCATCTGTGCCGCCACGGTTTCGGACACCGGCCCCTCCTGCTCCAGCGCAACGGCGCTGACACCCAGCAGACTTTCCTTCACGGCGCTCCAGTAGCTGATCACGCCGCCCTTATAGACTTTTGACGCGCCGGGAACTGTTGTAAGGGCCGCGCCGATCATGCCGCCGGTGCAGCTTTCCGCCGTAGCAAGGGTCCGCCCCTGCAGGGCGCGGATCACATCAGAAGCTGTCTGAATCATGGTAGGATACCTTGATCCGCTCAATGTTCTCCAGGGCGCGCCCAATCAGCTCCTCCCGGTTCAGCTTCCGCTCGGCATTCAGCACCTGACCCAGGGTGGGCTTGGTCTTGGGATGCTTGGGGGTGAACACGGTGCAGCA
>CAZHEG010000170.1:0-3125 GCA_964531435.1 uncultured Oscillospiraceae bacterium
TCCTTGGCGGCTTTCCGGGCCTTGGCTTTGGTTTTCTGCCAGGCGTCGGAGCCGATTTTGTTCAGTTTTACAGTGGTGTCATCGCCGCCGCTGCCGATATACTTGCTCACCAGGTCCAGCTGGGTGGCGGGGACGAAGAGGGTATCGCTGCCCTGGTAGGCGATTTTGATATAGTCCTTGACGGCGTTGTCGATGCGGATCTGCTCCATGGCAACGAAGCGTCCGATGCCGTAATTTTCGTGGACCACCAGATCGCCGGGGGTCAGATCGGTAAAGGAGTTTAGCTTCTGGCGGTTGGTGGAGCCGGTCTTTCTTGGCTTGCGCTTGACTTCGCTCCGTCCGGTGAGCTGGCCCTCGGTGAGGACGGCGAGCTTGGTGTCCGGATACTCCATGCCGTAGGGCAGGGTGCCGTCGGTGAGCAGGATCTGGCCGGGCTTCGGAGCGGAGGTCAGGGGGATGCAGATGAATGCGGAAAGGCCCTTGGCACCGATCATTTCCTGCAGCAGCTCCGCCCGGCGGCGGCTGCCGCAGAGCACCAATGTGGCAAACTCCAGCCGCTGGTAATGGGCAAGGTCGGATACCGCGGTATCCAGGGAGCTTCCGTAGCTGGGGAGCTGCTTGGCGGTCATGGGAAGGAGCTGCTTGGGACGGCACTCCTCAGGATAGGAGCTGCCGCCAAAGGCATCAAAATAGACACAGGTGTGGCCGGTCAGGTGGCTGCACAGGTCCTCCCACTGGCACACATAGTCACACAGCTCGCCTGCCAGCAGTCCGCCCTGCAGCAGGCTGTCCAGCTGCATGCCCACCTCCTCGGTGCGGGTGTGGGCGGCGCGCTTGAGATTGCTTTGGTCACACAGGATGATGGTGGCGTTTTGGGGGATATAATCCAGCGCGGTGGCCATCTGGGGATAAATGAGGGCCATATATCGGTCGGAAGCGGAGTTTTGCACTCCGTTTTCGTATTTTTCAAGGTCTTTTTCCAGGGTTTTGATCAGCGGCTCATTCAGATTTTTCCGCCGGCGCTGCCGGGTGATGAGGCTTCTGAGGTCGCTGCACAGGCCCTGGATTCCACCGGGGTGGAGCATGGGCTGGGTCTCGCCCACCGGGAGGATCACCACCCGGTCGGTGTTCTCGGTACGGCGCTGGGTCTCGGGATCGAAGTAGCCCATGGTGTCCAGCTCGTCGCCGAAAAATTCCGCACGGAAGGGACGCTCGGCGGCGGGGGAGAACACATCCAGAATGCCGCCCCTCAGGGCGTACTGGCCGGGGCCTTCCACCATGCCGCAGCGGCTGTAACCGGCGGCGGTGAGGCGGGCGGTCAGATCCTCGATGCTGTACTCCAGCCCAGTTTCCAGGGCGAAGGACGCGCCCAGGAGCACATCGGCAGGGATGGTCCGCTGGCTCAGGGCTTCCCAGGTAAGGATCTGGGTCTGGGTGGTGCCGGTCTTCAGGTCAAACAGCTGGCGCAGCCGCTTCTGCTCCCAGGCCCGGGAAACAACGGCGGTGTCGTAAAGGGTCAGCTCACGGCTGGGGAGGATGGGCGCGGCTTCCCCCAGGAAGCACTTCAGCTCCTCCTGCAGCCGCCGGGCGGCGATATCGTCCTGGCAGATGATGACCATGGGTGCGGAGGTATCCCGGCGGAGGGCGGCGATCATATGGCTTCGGTTGATTTGGCCAAGACCGGTGATGGCAGCAGCCTCGCCCTTATTGACGGAGCTGAGCAGGGTATTATATTCCGGTGCGGATCTGAGTAAGGAAAGAAGCTGGTCCATGGGACACCTCCTAAAAAATGAAATAAGTGAGGGATAAAAGGGGGTTTTTCTCCACGCACAAACGCGGAAAGGGGAATAAACCTCCCCTTTCCGTGGATTTGTGACAATATGCGATTTTTTATCAGGGCTTGCTGCCGTTGAAGCGGTTGGCAGTCTCGGCAACGCCGCTGTCCATGATGCAAAGGGCGGCATCCGCGGCACGGTCCAGGGCGGAAACCAGGGCCTTATCCTCCGATGCGGAGAAAGTAGAGAGGACCCAGTCCGCCAGATCCTGCTCGGGATGGGGCTTGGCGCCCACGCCGATCTTTACCCGGGGGAAATCCTGGCTGCCTACTTCCGCAATGATTGACTTGATGCCGTTGTGACCGCCGGCAGAACCGTCGGCACGGACGCGGAGCCGTCCGGGCTCCAGAGAGATATCGTCAAACAGGACGATGATCCGCTGGGGCGGGATGCCAAAATAGGCGCTGAGCTGTACAACGGAACGTCCGCTGAGGTTCATGTAGGTCAGGGGCTTCAGCAGGTACAGCTTGCGGCCCCGGTAATTCACCTGGGCGTAAAGACCCTGAAACTTGGATCTGTCGATCTTGCAGCCCAGCTTTTCAGCCAGGCGGTCAATGGCCCGGTAGCCGGCGTTGTGGCGGGTCTTTTCATACTCTTTGCCGGGGTTGCCAAGGCCTACGATCAGCCAGGCGTCAGAAGATTTTCCAAACATCAGAACAGGTCAGCAATGGAGGTAGCACCGTGGATGTGCTCGATGGCGCGGGCGAAAACAGGGGCCACATCCAGGAACTTGATCTTGTGGGAGGGAGTGTTGTTCACTTCGGGGATGGTGTTCAGGAACACCATTTCCTTGATGGGGCTCTCCTCAATGCGTTCATAGGCAGGGCCGGACAGAACGCCGTGGGTAGCACAGGCGTAAACCTCCTTGGCACCGCCAACCTCCACCAGAGCCTTGGCAGCGTTGCACAGGGAGCCGGCGGTGTCCACCATGTCGTCATAGAGGATGCAGATCTTGCCACGGACGTCACCGATGATGTTCATGACCTCGCAGACATTGGCCTTGGGACGGCGCTTGTCAACGATGGCCAGGCCCATGTGCATCTTCTGGGCGAAGGCACGGGAGCGGGCAACGGAGCCCACGTCAGGGGAAACGACCACATAGTCGTTCTCGTGGTCACAGGTATCCTCGGGGAACTTTTGCATGAAGTAATCACAAAAAGTGGGGTTGCCCAGCAGATGGTCCAGGGGGATATCGAAGAAGCCCTGAATCTGAGCGGCGTGGAGGTCCATGGTCAGAATGCGGTCAGCACCGGCAACGGTGAGCATATTGGCCACCAGCTTGGCGGAGAT
>CAZHEG010000171.1:0-3107 GCA_964531435.1 uncultured Oscillospiraceae bacterium
GGGATAAGCTCCAATTTGCAAACCATGGGCGGGTTTTGCAACGCGCACCTTTGTTATCCGGTGAAAACGGGCGCTGCCATGATGGCAGCGCCCGCAGTTCGTATTAGTAGATGTCGCCAATGACGACCAGAGTTTTGTTGATGGTGTAGGGGCTTGCCTCGATCAGCTCGTCCAGGTGGTCGCTGGCCTTTTCGCTCTGGGCACCGTAACGGCTGTAACGGTACCAGGCGGGCTCGTTGGCCACGTAGTAGAGGATCTGATAGCCGTCATCGGTCTTGACCATGATGTGGTCGCCGGTGACACGCTCATCGGCGAAGGTCCAGTGGTCGGCATCCACATCGCCGTGGACGTAGTACATGATGTGGTAGCCGTAGGTGGTCTGCACGATGCCGTAGTCGCCCACCTGGCGGCTGTCATCAAAGCACCACTCCTCGAAGGGAGCGACCATCTGGCCGGCGTAGATGTCGGTATAGATGCCGCCGTTGGTGACGGAACCGTTGTTGTCGTCGGAATAGGTGTTTGCCAGCTGGCCGAAGCTTTCCTCGGTCATATCGCCGGCGAGCCACTCGCCCAGGATCTTTTCGGCCTCGGCGTAGGCGGCGGCCCACTCGTCATCGGTGTAGGTGGTGACGCCGCTGCTGTCGGTGGTGCCGCCCTCGGGCTGTACCAGGATGTGGCGCACGTCCACTTCCAGCATGCTGGTCTTGTACATATCGGTGTACAGGCCGCCGGCGGAAGCGTTGGAGTCGGCGGAATGCTCCTCAGCCAGAGCCATGAAGCTTTCCTCGGTCATGTCGCCGGCGAGCCACTGGTCATAGATGGCCTGGGCGGCGGCCAGGGTGGCGTCCCAGTCCTCCACGGTGACCTTATTGCCGTCAGCGTCGGTGGTCTCGGTGGTGATCACGTTGATCATGATGTTGCGCAGGTCCACCAGATTGCCGTAGTCCTTGGTGATGGGCAGGCTGTAGTCGTTGGCGAGGGACTCCTCGTGCTCGTCGAAATAGGCGTTGATCTCGTCGTCGGTGACGTCGTAGGTCTCTGCCAGGTCGATCCAGTAGAGGTTGCCGTAGTAGTAATCGTAGGTGTACTGGTAGTAGGTTTCGTAGTCGGCACCGGGTCCGAACTGCAGCGCGATCAGATCGTCCACGGTGGACAGGTCATAGCCATAGTAGTAAGCGTACATGTATACGTAGTACTCCAGCTCAGACTCCATGCTTTCCAGATACTCGGTGTATTCGCTGGGCAGCTCAAAGCCTGCGGCCTCGCCGGCGGCAACCATGATCGCCGTCTGCTGCCAGGTGTCCAGAGCCAGCTCCAGGAAGTAGTCGTGGTAGGTCTTGCCGGTGTCGGCATCGTAGATCTGCTCGCTCAGGTCCTTGGTCAGGTCGGCATCGCCTGTGTTATTGTAGGCGCTGACCCAGTAGTAGATCTGCAGCTCCTTGTTGGTCAGCTCCTGCTCGCCCATGGTGGCAACGACCTCGTCCATGGCGGCGTAGAATGCTTCGTCGTATTTGTCGGTGGGGGCAGTGGTCTCGCTGCCGCCGAGGGAGGACCAGTTGGGGATGAAGGAGCCGGTGACGCCGTAGCACACCAGGCCGGCCAGCAGGATCAGCATGACCAGGCAGATCAGCACCAGGGTGACGATCTTCAGACCCTTGAGGTTGTCCTTCAGGTTGTCCTTGCCGCACTGGGGACAGACGGAGCTGTTAGCTTCCAGCTCTGCCTTGCAGAATTTGCATTGCATAGTATTTTCCTCTTTCTCCCGTTCTCGGGCGCATGATTTCCAATGTTATCACATTGGTGGGGGAAAAGCAAGCAAAACATTATTTGTTAAACATTTTTTTAGGAATTCCAGCCCATTTTTCTGAAATAGCTGAAATAAACGTAAAATTGAGCTAAAAATGAGCTGGATAGCCCCGGCAGAGAAAAACAATGAAAAGATGATTAAAATCAGTTGCACCTTTCGAGTTGAAATGTTATAATATCACTTATAGTATGGATAGTATGGGTATTGATGCCCATTTTTAGAGGAGGTCAGGCTATGAACAAAAAGCTGGGGCGGCTGTTTTGGCCCGGTCTGTGGGCCTATTTCTCGGTGATGGTGGTTTTCGTCATCGCCGCTGCCATGACACATAACTACATTCTTGCCGCAGCGGAGGCTGCCGCCACCGTTATTGTGGTGGTATTCTACCTGCTGAACCGGGACCGCCGGCGCAAGGCGGTGCAGAATTTTGCCCAGTCTGTTTTTGATGTGCCCGAAAACGCGGGAAGCGCCAATCTGCCTTTTCCTGCGGCCCTGATCCGGATGGGGGACAGCACCATCATCTGGACCAACGACCGTTTCTGCCAGATCACCGGCTATCAGGACCGGTACCTGGAGCAGCGGCTTTCCTCCGTGCTTCCGGATTTCCAGACCGACTGGCTGGTATCGGGCAAGACGGAGTATCCCTATGACGTCACCCTGGCGGGCCGCCGCTACCGGGTCTACGGCACCCTGATCCGGCTGGACGATCCGGACCAGACCGTGATGGGCATGATCTACTTCGGCGACCTGACGGAGCTGTATCAGGTCCGGGACGAGTATGTCCGCTCCCGCCCGGTGGTTTCCATCATCCTGGTGGATAACTACGACGAGCTTACCAAAAATTTGACCGAGGGTGCCATCTCCACCCTCAACGCCCGCATCGATGACGCCATCTCCAAGTGGACTGAGGATTACCATGGCCTGCTTCGGAAAATGGAGCGCAACCGCTTCCTGTTCATTTTTGAGAAGCGGGATCTGACCCGGGCGATGGAGGATAAGTTCTCCCTGCTGGAGGAGATCCACCAGATCGAAAATTCCACCGGCCTTGCCGCGTCCGTTTCTCTGGGCATCGGTGTGGACGGCATCAGCTTCGAGGAGAGCTACGATTTTGCCTCGCTGTCCCTGGAAATGGCCCTGAGCCGCGGCGGCGACCAGGCCGTCATCAAGGACCGCTACAACTTCAACTTCTACGGCGGCCGCGCCAAGGAAGCAGACCGCACCAGTAAGGTCCGCAGCCGTGTCACCGCCAGCTCCATGATGGAGCTCATTGGCCAGAGCAGCCAGGTCTTTATCATGGGCCACA
>CAZHEG010000172.1:0-3104 GCA_964531435.1 uncultured Oscillospiraceae bacterium
TCCGGGTCAATGCTGTCGCCCCCGGCATCACGGAAACCGACATGATGAAGGCCGTGCCGAAAGAGGTGATCGAGCCCATGATCCAGCGGATTCCCCTGCGCCGTCTGGGCCAGCCGGAGGACATCGCCAACGCCTTCGTCTTTCTGGCCTCGGAGGAGGCCTCCTATATCACCGGCGTGGTGCTGAGTGTGGACGGAATGGCCAGAAGCTAAGGTTCTCCCCTTCCCTGACAAGCAAAAAGCAGACGCAGGAAAGCCCTGCGTCTGCCACATATTTTCCCCTTGTTATACGCCCTGAAGCTCCCGCAGCTTCTTTTCGTCGGTGATTTCCACGGTGCCCCGGGTCAGCTTCACCATTCCCTCGCCCTGGAAGTAGCGGAGCATCCGGGTGACCACCTCCCGGGCGGTACCCATGTGGTTCGCGATCTTCTCGTGGGTGATCTTCAGGCTGCCTGTTCCCTCAATGGCGGCCTCCTCCAGCAGGAACGCGGCCAGCCGCTTATCAAAGCTCTTCCACATGATCTGCTCCATCAGCCACATCAGCTCGGAGAAATTGCCGCTGAGCAGACTTCTCGAATAGTTGGACACCGCCAGGGATTCATCCACCAGATTTTTGAACAGGCAGGCGGGAATGCTCCAGAATTCGCTGTCCTTCTCCGCCTCGATCATCACATTGAACTGCATATCCGGCATGACGCAGGAGGCACTGAGCAGACTGACATCATACTCAAACAGGCGGCTGATGGTGATCTCCCGCCCATCCTCCGACAGGATATAGGCCCGCAGCTGTCCGGACCGCACCATGACCAGGCCAAGGCACTCGGCGCTGCTGTCATGGATATAGGTGCCCTTATTGACTTTTCGGTATTCGATGACCCCGGCGACGCGCTGCCGCTGCTCCGGCGTCAGTGCCTCCCAGAAGGGAAGATATTCGGCAAATTCCATGGCTGCGCCCTCCTTTGTATGGTTATAGTATAAATTTTTCCGCCGCTTCTGTCAATCGGAAACATCATGAACCCCATGGACAAGGTTATCACCATACATAGAACGGAGCGCAAAGCGGCAAACTAAACCCGGTAAATTCTCTCCCACGCACCATGATCACCCAAAAAGGAGCACAGATATGAAGCAGGAAATTTTGATCAAACAGATAATCGGACGGGAGATCCTCGACTCCCGGGGAAATCCCACGGTGGAAGTGGATGTCATTCTGGGGAGCGGTCATATGGGCCGGGCTTCCGTCCCATCCGGCGCATCCACCGGAATCTACGAGGCCTGCGAGCTTCGGGACGCGGATCCCTCCCGTTACCTGGGGAAGGGTGTCCTGAAGGCCGTGTCCAATGTCAACGGCGAGATCGCCCAGGCGCTGACCGGCCGAAACGTTCTGGACCAGCGGGCCATCGATGCCCTGCTGATCGGCCTGGACGGCACCCCCAACAAGAGCAGACTGGGCGCCAACGCCATTCTGGGAACCTCCCTCGCCTGCGCCAAGGCCGCGGCCCAGGCCCTGGGCATCGGTCTTTACCGCTACATCGGCGGGGCCGGTGCCGGCACCCTGCCGGTGCCCATGATGAACATCCTCAACGGCGGTGCCCACGCGGCAAACAATGTGGACATTCAGGAATTTATGATCATGCCCGTATCCGCCCCCGGATGGCGGGAAGCCCTGCGCCGCTGCGCGGAGGTGTTCCACACCCTCAAGCAGGTTTTGAAGGCGCATAATATCCCGGTGACCGGCGTAGGTGACGAGGGTGGCTACGCGCCGAACCTGAAAAAGGACGAGGATGCCCTGGCGGTCATCGTGGAGGCGATCGAAAAGGCGGGCTACCAACCCGGCACGGATTTTTTGATCGCCATTGACGCCGCATCCTCCGAATGGTACCGGGAGGAAACCGGGATGTATCACCTGCCCAAGTCCGGGAAAAAGCTGACCCGGCAGCAGATGGTGGGCATGTGGAGGCGTTTCTGCGGCAAGTATCCCATCATTTCCCTGGAGGACGGCATGGGCGAAACCGACTGGGAGGGCTGGGCCATGCTGACCCGGGCCATTGGCAACCGGGTGCAGCTGGTGGGCGACGACCTGTTCGTGACCAACACGGAGCGCCTGGCTCAGGGCATCGAAAAGGGTGTCGCCAACTCCATCCTCATCAAGGTCAACCAGATCGGCACTCTGACCGAGACCCTGGATGCCATCGCCATGGCGAACCGGGCCGGCTACACCGCCATCGTATCCCACCGCTCCGGCGAGACCGAGGATGCAGCCATCGCGGACATTGCCGTTGCGGTGAATGCGGGGCAGATCAAGACCGGAGCCCCCAGCCGCAGCGACCGGGTGGCAAAGTACAACCAGCTTCTTCGCATCCAGGAGGAGCTGGGAGAAAGTGCCCGCTATCCCGGAAAAGAGGCATTTTTCAGCCTGAAATAACCCCATGGCCCATCGGCGTCAAAGCCGGTGGGCTTTGTGACAAAATCACGGAAAAATCCTTCCTTCAGGGGTATACTGAAAAAAGAAAGGAGCTGTAAACTATGGCAGCAATGAACATGAAGCACGAACAGTTTAGCCGCATGATGGACGAGGGAAAGGTGGTCCTGGTAGACTACTGGGCACCCTGGTGCAGCTACTGCCGCCGGATCGATCCCGCTTACGACAAGGTCGCCCAGCAGTATGAAGGCAGCATCGTGGTAGCCAAGGTGAATGTGGACGAGGAGCCCCGGCTGGCCCAGCAGGAGCGGATCGAAGTCATCCCCACGCTGGTGCTGTACCGCGGCGGTGAAGCCATCGGCTCCATCGTAGCCCCGGCATCCAAGGCAATGATCGACGAATTTATCCAGGAGTCTCTCGGAAAGGAAGGCTGATCCAAATGAAGCGGATCTACGACATGGTCATCATCGGCGGCGGCCCCGGCGGATACACCGCCGCCCTGTATGCCGCCCGGGCCGGTCTGAAGGTGATCGTTCTGGAAAAGCTGTCCGCCGGCGGGCAGATGGCCCTGACCCAGCAGATCGAGAATTACCCCGGCTTTGTGGATGGCATCGACGGCTTTGAGCTGGGGGAGCGGATGCAGCAGCAGGCGGAGCGCTTCGGCGCGGAAACGGAGCTGGCAG
>CAZHEG010000173.1:0-3068 GCA_964531435.1 uncultured Oscillospiraceae bacterium
CTGTACACCGATATGCGGCAAACGGACGCCGGCCTGCTCTATCTGTATGACAACGCCACCATCCTGAAGGTTTCCGGCATCATCCGTCCCAGTGAGGACGCAGTCTCCACCATGCTCACCGGCTCCATTGGCTACACCAGCAAGCTGACCGAGTATGTGATCGAAAATTCCAGCAAATCCGCTGCCGTCATCGCCCAGCAGGCAGATCCCTCCATGGACATCCTGACCGGCCTGCCCTTCCAGTCCGCCACCGGCTCCATGTCCGCCGCGGAAAAGGAAGCGGAGTTCCACGCCTACATTGAATCCCTGGATCAGGCGGGTCTGGCAGAGGCCTATATTAAGATCATGTCCATTCCCACCCAGGAAATTCTGGATGCTTCCATTGCCCAGGCCATGGCAGGCATGACCCGTGAAGATATGAATGCGACCCTGATCCATGCAATGGTCCAGCAGACCGGCATGAGTGAGGCCGACATTACCGGCTATGTGACCTCCATGAGCGACGAGGATATTACTGCGCTGTTTACCCAGATGATCGCGGAGCAGGTTAAGTCCCAGTATGCCGAGCAGGTTGCCGCACAGCTGGCTCCCCTGGGCACCGAGCAGCTGGCCGGTGCCATGGCAATGGCAATCGGAACCTATACCACCGAGCAGTGCGCAGGCTACTATGATGCGATCATGGAATTTTCCTCCGCAACCTATGAGGACAACCTGGTAACTCTGGGCTGCCTTGACCTGGATGAGCCTTCTTCCATCAATCTGTACGCCTCCACCTTCGAGAGCAAGGATGTGATCGAAGCCGCGATCGCCTCCTACAATGAGGGCGTGGACGAGCTGCAGCAGATCCAGTATACGGACTATGTTGGCATTATGATGTCCTCTGTTACCGCCATCATCAACGCGGTTACCTATGTTCTGATCGCCTTCGTGGCCATTTCTCTGATCGTATCCTCCATCATGATCGCGGTGATCACCCTGATCTCCGTTCAGGAGCGGACAAAGGAGATCGGCGTGCTCCGGGCCATCGGTGCCTCCAAGAAGAACGTTTCCAGTATGTTCAGTGCTGAAACCATCATTATTGGCTTTGCATCCGGTGCATTGGGTGTACTGATCACAAAGCTCCTGTGCATTCCCATCAACGCGATCATCCAAAACCTGACGGGAATCGAGAGTCTGGAAGCCTTCCTGCCCTGGAAAATGGCACTGCTCCTGACCTGCATCAGCATTGTGCTGAATGTCTTTGCAGGCGTGATCCCGTCCCGCAGCGCGGCAAAGAAGGATCCTGTCGTTGCCCTGAGATCGGAATAACACGCCTTCCCGTAAGGCCCCATTATCCCCTATACAGCTCTTCCGGGAATCTTTATTGTAGACAAGCCGACAAATTTCCTGTATAATATAGGAATGAAATCCGTGTGCCGGGAACGGCACAGCCGCAGGACCTGCCGGCTGATACCGCGGAGAACGGGAGAAATAGATATGGATATGCAAAACTTTCTGCCGGCGGCAGTCGCCTTCGCCATCGGCTCCTTTGTCGGCTCAACTGCCTTCTGTCAGATCCTGCCGGAAATCCGGGATGTTAAGAAGGAGAAAAGCGTTGGTTCCGTGCTGACCTGTGTGGCGTGGATCGCAGTCATGGTCGCCGGTGTGATCTTCGCGTTTAAATTCGGTACCGTCACCGGTGGATTTTCCATCGTCGGCATCGCTTACGGACTCCTCACCTCCATCAAAATGATGCAATAATGAAACGATCCCTGTCCTTATCGGACAGGGATCATTTTCTTATACGGCTCAAACCAGAATATTGCCGTTTTCATCGGGCTGCATGGGGATGATGATCAGCAGATCCACGACGGTCATTGCCATGGAGAAGCCGGACCAGCAGGTCAGCAGGTAGAGGAAGCCGAGGAAATACTGCTTCGCCTGGAAGCGGTGTCCGCCGGCCCAGCCCAGCAGGATCGCGGTCCACAGGTGCTTCTTTTTGGAGATGCACACCTTTTCCCGGCTCTCGCTCTTCTCAAACAGTCTGGAAATAAGACGGGAAATCTTACCTTCCTTTTTAGGCGGCTCAATGCCGTGCTCCTCCCGGAGCTCGTCCAGCTCCCGCTGCAGGGCTACATATTCGTCCAGGTCAATGCGCTCCTCCTGGGGATGGTCAGGCAGTCGATTTTCATTGCTCAAGTGGAATCTTCCCTTCGTGTGAAAAAGGGTGCCGCGGTGCGGCACCCTTTTAGATTTATGCCAGTGTTTATGCGAAATAAGGAGAGATCAGGCTTCCTGCGCGGCCTTGCGCTTGATCTCTTCGACCTCGACGCGGATCTCGTCCATCTTTTCCTTGGTCAGGGGGTAGAACTTCAGGGCGATAACGTTGCAGATCAGGCCCAGGATCAGCATGCCATAGGCAACGAAGACAACGCCAACGCGGAGCTTGAAGCTGTAGTCGTCGGGAGAGGTGGGGTTACGATCGGAGAAGCCGCAGATGGAGAACATCGCGCCGGCGATCATGGGAGCGAAGGAGGAGATGATCTTGTCAACGAAGGAGAACAGGGTGCCCATCAGGCCGGGAACGTACTTGCCGGTACGGTAGACCTCGTAGTCGGCGCAGTCAGCGGTCATGGGGATGACGATGTTGCCGGAGATACCCTGGAAGGCAGAGCAGATGACCATCATAACAACATAAGCGATGGTGAAGAAGCTCCACTGGATGGTGCCGTTAGCGGGATCAGAGGTCATGGTGGTGGGATCGCCGAACATCCACAGAACGATCATCAGAGCATTGGCAATGATGCCGCCCCAGGAACCGAACAGCATGGCCTTGCGCTGGCCCCAGCGGGGAGCGAGCAGGGAGATGGACAGGAAGGTAGCGATCATGCAGGGGACCACGGTGACCATGGACATCTTGCCCTGCAGAGCGGTGGAGCCGGCCAGAACGGCGAACATGGCAACACCGACAGCGGAGGTCTTGGAGGTGGAAGCCAGCTTATCGGAGGATGCGGAGACGACCAGCATCTGGATCGCGCGGTTGCCCTTCAGAGTGTTCCAGTAGTCCTTCAGGGTGACCTTGACGGGCT
>CAZHEG010000174.1:0-3058 GCA_964531435.1 uncultured Oscillospiraceae bacterium
GCCTGGAATTGCAGTCCGTGCTCTCCGCCTGTATGCGCAAACTCCGTCTGGATGGATTTGCGAACGGGGTATTTGCCGTTGAACCGCTCTTTGATCACCTTTTCCATGACGGGAATGTTCCAAACATCCCGGAACAGGCAATCCATCTGCACCACATTTTCAAGGGTGAGGCCGACCAGAGCCAGGCGGCGCTCCATTTCGTCGAATGCGCCGTTGATCTGCTCCTCTACGGTGCCGCCGACGTTGCCGACGCAGTAATTTATAAAGCAGTAATCACCCGCCTTGATGATTCCGGTGTGTGCCCAATCCTCGTGAATATCGTATCGTTCGATCATATGATTCCCTTCCTGTTTGATATTTTGACAGTGCTAATTTACCGCTTCCAGGGGTCTGCGTCCTCGGTGTACTCCAGAATATCCGCGGGCTGGCATTTCAGCTCCCGGCAGATGGCCTCCAGGGTGCTGAAACGGATGGCCTTTGCCTTTCCGGTCTTCAGGATAGAGAGGTTGGCCTGGGTGATGCCGATGCGCTGGGAAAGCTCCAGAGAGGTCATCTTCCGCTTCGCCAGCATGATGTCAAGATTTACAATGATCGCCATAGCTCCTCCTCAGATCGTCAGATCGTTTTCTTCCCGAAGGGATACCGCGGTATCCATGACGCAGGAAACCACGCTGATGCACAGGCATAGAAATGCCATGATGACCACCATAAAGATCAGGGGCATATACGCAAAGCTGGCGGGGATGCAGATCAGGCTGACCAGGGCGCAGCTGAGCTGGACCCGGCGCAGCCGCTTCACATTTTCCCGGATAAATACCTTCGCGTCCAAAATCGCCGCAAGGAGCCGGTCCATATTGTACAGGGCGAAGAACACCACCAGAGCGCAGCAGTAGAAGGCAACGGTGATGGCGGTCTGCTCAGGGCCGGTCAGGGTGCGGAAGGTGCAGTACCAGCGGATAATGGGCTTCAGGGTGAACAGCAGCACCGTCATGACGGCGCCGATCAGGCGGTTGACCCACAGGGTGATGCAGGTAAGCTTTCGTTGTTTGTTCATGGGGAACACCTCCAATGTCCACTTTACCAGAAGTATTATCGTCTGTCAATAATCATATGGAGCATTTAAAATGGCCATAGATAGAAATATACAAAAAGGAGAAAAAGTTCTTGAAATAATTGTGCAATTATGCTATAATGACCGAACTGTTGATGGGTATATACTTGCAATATGGGCAAGCGTTTCTACGAACCACCGTAAATGGTTGACTACCGGTTAGTCTGCGCCGCCGTGTAGCCAGCCGTTTTTTGTTTGGCGAGGGGCTGCGCGCAGCGGCAGAGTTTTATTTCGCAGGAGGATACGATATGATACTGCAGATCGACGGATTGAATATAGAAGCACGGCCCGGTGCGACGCTGCTGGATATGCTGCGGGAGCTGGGACTGGATACCGGTTCCCTTTCCACCCGGCCCCTGGCGGCCAAGATCGCCGGCGAGGTGTTTAACCTGAATTACATTCCCATGCGCAATAAGGATGCAGACCCCGAACGGCCCTCTATCCGCAGAGCCATGGCAGCAAGCAACGGCAAGGTGCATCTGCTTCGCTACGGCGATGATGCCGGACGGGAGGCCTATGCCCGCACGGCCCAGTTTATTCTGTTTCTGGCCATCCACCGCCTGTGGCCCGGGGCCCGGGCGAAGATGAACTGCACCGTGGGCTCCGGCCTGTTCATCGCGGTGTATGATTGCAAGGAATTCTCGGTTCGTGCCCTGAAGGCGGAGGTTCGCCGGATCGTGGAGATGGACATTCCCCTGATCCGCCAGCGCCTGACCACCCAGGAGGCCATTGAGCGTTACCGCGCGGCAGGACAGCAGGACAAGGCGCGGCTGCTCCGCTGGCGGCAGGAGCCTTATTTTGACGAGTATATCTTTGAAGATTTCGGCGACTATTTCTACGGCGAGCTTCTGCCCTCCACCGGATATTTCCAGGTGTGGGACATCCAGCAGAAGGACGGCGGCTTCATGTTCATCTTCCCGGACAGCGCGGATCCTGACCAGGTGGCGGACTACCGGGAAAGCCCCCATTTCTTCAGCATGTTCTCCGAAGGGGAGAAGTGGGGCTATCTGATGGAATGCCAGACCGTGGCGGATCTGAATGATCTGGTGGATTCCGGGCGGATCCGGGAGCTGATCCGGGTCAATGAGGCCCTCCATGAAAAGCGGTATTCCCAGATCGCCGACATGGTGTGCAGCCGCGGCGCGAAGGCGGTCATGCTGGCGGGCCCCAGCTCCTCCGGCAAGACTACCTCTGCCAACCGCCTGGCGACCCAGCTGCGGGTCCACGGCAAGAAGCCCATCCTCATGAGCCTGGATGATTACTACCTGGACCGGGACAAGATCGCCCCCGGGCCTGACGGGAAGGTGGATCTGGAGCACATCAATACCATCGATACGGAGCTGTTCGGCGATCATCTGGGCCGGCTGCTCAGCGGGGAAGAGGTTGAAATTCCTTTCTTTAATTTCAAGACCGGGCGGCGTGAATGGCGGGGCCACAAAATAAAGCTCACTGCCGACACGGTGATCATTGTGGAGGGCCTCCACGGTCTGAACCCGGTGCTGCTGCCCAAGGGTCTGGACAGCCAGCTGGTGTTTAAAATGTACGTCAGCCCCCTGCTGCCCCTGAACCTGGATGACCACAACCGCATCCCCACCAGCTATCTGCGGCTGCTGCGGCGCATCGTCCGGGACTACGAGAGCCGGGGCACCAGTGTCGAGCGGACCATCGGCATGTGGGAAAGCGTGCAGAAGGGCGAGCGCCGCTGGATCTTCCCCTTCCAGGAGAATGCGGATGTGATCTTCAATTCCTCCACCCTTTATGAGCTGGCGGTGCTGAAAAAGCACATTTTCCCCCTGCTGACCGCAGTGGAGCCGGAGGATGAGGCCTATGACGAGGTCCGTGCCATCGTCAAGGTCCTGAACTTTGTTCATGAGGCGGATGTGGACGATGAGATTCCCCCCACCAGCCTGGTGCGGGAGTTCATCGGCGGCAATACCTTCTACCGAT
>CAZHEG010000175.1:0-3052 GCA_964531435.1 uncultured Oscillospiraceae bacterium
GCAATGACGTGGATATTTTGGGGGCATCCTTGCTGTTTCGATAGGGTTCGATTTTAACCGCCATAATAATTTCTTTTTTATATTGTAGAAACGTCAAAAAGCCCTTGTTTTTTACACAGAGCTGTGATAAAATTTAGGGTGAGAAATTATTCTTTTTTCCCGGGAAAAGCCTGGGAAAAAAGGTAATCGGTATGCGCGAAAATTAGGATCGCCGGGCGGAACGTGACACCATCACGATGCTTATTGTAGCAGCCTTATCCGCCGAACGGGCATTGCTGTTTACGCCCTGCCAATATATTTTGGAAGGAGCCTGATCATGTATTCATCCGCCTATGTATGGGCAAAGGTACTGGCACACATGGAGGACCGGCTGGGTGCCGTCACCGTGTCTGCCTGGTTCGATGACGCGGAGGTCGTCGAGCTCAACGAGGAGCACCTGATCCTCTACTCATCCTCCGAATTCCGCCGGGAGATCATCCGCCGCCGGTGCACCCAGTATATCCAGGATGCCCTGAAGGAGATCTTTAATTCCGACGCCAAGCTGATCGTCTACGGCGACGAGGAGCTGAACGCCCACAAGACCAAGGGCAAGAACCCCAGCTCCATGGATTTCAACCCCCAGTTCTCCTTTGACAACTTCATCGTCGGACCCAGCAACCGCTTCGCCCACGGCGCCGCCATCGCGGTGGCAAACCACCCCGGCGAGGTGTACAACCCCCTGTTCATCTACGGCCCCCCCGGCGTGGGCAAGACCCACCTGCTGTACGCCATCGCCAACGGCATCCGCAAGAACAAGCCCGATGCCAACGTGGTCTACATCAAGGGCGACCAATTCACCAACGAGCTGATCGCCGCCATCCAGAGCGGCAAGAACATCGAGTTCCGCTCCAAGTACCGGGAGGCGGATCTGTTCCTCATCGATGACGTTCAGTTCATCGCCGGTAAGGAGTCCACCCAGGAGGAATTTTTCCATACCTTCAACAAGCTCTACGAGGAGCACAAGCAGATCGTCATGACCTCCGACCGGAAGCCCAGCGATATGCTGACCCTGGAGGACCGGCTGCGCACCCGTTTCGAGTGGGGCCTGATCGCCGACATCCAGCCCCCGGATTACGAAACCAGAATGGCCATCCTGAAAAACAAGTCCCACCAGCTTGGCCTGGACCTGCCGGAGGATGTGTGCAACTACATCGCCATCAACATCAATAAGAATGTGCGGCAGATCGAAGGCACCGTGAAGAAGATCATGGCCTACCGGGATCTGAACAACATGCCCCTGGATCTTCCCAACATCTCCCGGGCCATCAACGATATGTTCAAGGTGGAGGGCAACTCCCTGCCCACTCCCAGCCTGATCATTTCCCAGGTCTGCAAATTCTACTCCCTGGACGAAAATGTGCTGCGGGGCACCAACAAGAGCAAGGGTACCTCCGAGGCCCGGCAGATTGCTATGTATCTGGTGCGGCAGCTGACCAACCTGAGCCTGCCGGACATCGGTCAGGAGTTCGGCCGGGACCACTCCACCGTGCTTTACGCCATCCGCAAGGTAGAGGTGGAGCTGAAAAAGGGCAACGAGACCCTGCAGAACAACATCCGCGACATCACCGCCAATATCAACAGCTGCCTGTGATTTTCTCCACAGCGGGCTGTGGAATGTGGAAAGATAACCTGTTGAAAACGAGGAGCCAATTTTCTTTCAACAGCGGGCTGTGGAAAAGTTTTGAATCCTCAAAGGCCGCCTGTGGATAAAAAGTGCCTGCGGCTCTAAGACAAAACCCACTTTTCCACATAACTTTCCCCTACTGATGCTATTACTGCATATATTCTATCTAAATATATATTTTTGAATCGTTTTTACAGAAAGGATCATGACTATGCGTTTTACCTGTGAAAAAAGTATGCTGGTACAGGGCCTGAACATTGCGGGCCGCACCGTGGCTCAGAAGAGCTCCTTGTCTGTGATCGAAGGCATTCTGTGCCGGGCAGGCATGGGCCTGAGCCTGACAGGCTACAACATGGAAACCGCCATCACCTATCAGATCGACGCGGAGGTCTCCGACCCCGGCCAGTGCATCCTGCCGGCCAAGCTGTTCGGCGACATCGTCCGCCGTCTGCCTGAGGGCCCGGTCACCGTTCTGGTGGATGACAATTACAAGGTGTCCATCCGCGCCGGCTACGCCTCCTTTACCATCTCCGCTGAGGCTGCCGACGATTATCCCGAGCTGCCCGACGTCAGCAGCGGCCGGCCCATTCTGATTCCCCAGAAGAATCTGAAGGAGCTGATCTCCGGCACCATTTTCGCTGTGTCCGAGAACCAGAGCCGCCCCATCCACACCGGCGTTAAGTTCGAGGTGGAGGACGACAAGGTTTCCGCCATCGCCGTGGACGGCTTCCGTCTGGCCCGCCGCACCTGGCACTGCGATTCCCCCACAGGCCGCCAGCTCAGCTTCGTTGTCCCTGCCCAGGGCCTGAAGGAGGTTGAGAAGATCCTGACTGACTCCGATGAGGATGCCGCTTTCACCCTGGGCCCCAAGCACATCCTGTTCCAGCTGGGCAATGCCACCCTGGTCTGCCGCCTGCTGGAGGGTGAATTCCTGGACTGGAGAAGAGTGGTGCCCACCAACTGCCCCGTGAAGCTGGTGGCCCATGTTTCCGACCTGGCCTCCTCCATCGACCGTGTGGGCCTGATCGTATCCGAGAAGTACAAGAGCCCCGTCCGCTGCGTCTTTGGCAACCAGACGGTGCAGCTGCGCACCTCCACCACCATCGGCGCTGCCGAGGACCGCTGCTCCATCGCCGGCGACGGCAAGGAGCTGGAGATCGGCTTCAACGTCCGGTATCTGGCGGATGCCCTGCGGGTCATTCCCTCTGAGGAGGTCTGCCTGGAGCTGACCAACGGTCTGAGCCCCATCGTCCTGACCCCTGTGGAGGACAAGTATGACTACGCATACATGGTCCTGCCTGTTCGAATCAAGAACGGTTAAATAAAAGGGTGCCATTGCCACGGGCCTGACGGCCCTCGCAATGACATTCTGATTCGAAACATTTACAA
>CAZHEG010000176.1:0-3047 GCA_964531435.1 uncultured Oscillospiraceae bacterium
ACCGATTCAACGTGGCTGCAGCGGGGGAAGAGGTCGGCGGCCATGGCATTTTGAAGGGTATAGCCCCGCTCCTTTAACAGCGCCACGTCCCGGGCCAGGGTGGCGGGATCGCAGGAAACGTACACGATCCGCCGGGGGCTGAAGCGGTGAAGGGCCTCGATGGTATCGGCGTTCAGACCCTTCCGGGGCGGATCCACCACTACCACGTCGGGGCGGATGCCCTGCTTCTCCAGCTCCAGGGCCGCCTGGCCCGCGTCACCGCAGAAGAATTCCGCGTTTTCGATGCCGTTGCGCCGGGCATTGTTCCGGGCGTCCTCAACGGCCTGGGGGATGACCTCCACGCCGATGACCCGCCCGGCGGCGGAGGCCATGGCGAGGGTGATGGTTCCCACGCCGCAGTACAGGTCCAGCACCAGATCCTCTTTGGCGATCCCTGCCTGGTCGATGGCGGCCCGGTACAGCCGCTCTGCCTGGGCGTGGTTCACCTGATAGAAGGACCGGGGGGAAAGGCGGAAATTCAGGCCGCACAGGGTATCCTCGATATATCCGGGGCCGTAAAGGGTGATGAATTCGTCCCCCAGCACGGCGTTGCCCTTTTTGGTGTTGACGCTGAGCACCAGGGTGGTGAAGCCGGGGATCTTCTTCAGCCGGGCGGTCAGCTCCGGGATGTGGGGGAGGGAGCGTCCGTTGACCACCAGGCACACCAGCACCTGCCCCGAAACCGCGCCCCTGCGGACGTAGATGTGGCGCAGGAGCCCCTTGTGGGCCGTTTCGTCATAGGCGGTGACCCGGAACTGGTTTACATAATCCATAACCGCATCCTTTACCGCGTCGGATTCTGCCGGCAGGATCAGGCACCGCCGGTTCTCCACCACCTGGTGGGTGCCGGCCCGGAAAAATCCGGCGTAGGCCCGGTTTTTCTGGGAGGCCACGGGGTACTGGGCCTTGTTGCGGTAGCCGTGGCAGGTGGGGGCGGCCAGGATGGGAACGGTGTCCAGGCTTTCGCCGCCGATGCGGTTGAGGCAGTCCGTCACCCGCCGGGCCTTCAGCCGGGCCTCCTCCTCATAATCCATGTGCCAGAAATCGCAGCCGCCGCAGAGCTTCGCCACGGGGCATTCCCGGTTCACCCGGTGCTTTGAGCGCTCCAGAAGCTCCACGATCTTTCCCGCTGCCCAGGTTTTCTGGGCCTTTTCGATTCGGACCAGGACCCGCTCTCCGGCGATGGCGTTGGGGATGAACACGGCGCAGCCCTCAATGTGGGCGATGCCCTGCCCCTCCACGGTATAGTCGGTGACCAGGGCCTCGTAGGTTTGATTTTTGATCAGCATAGTTACCCTCCGGGCATATTTTTGTTATTGTAACACAATTTTTCTCCACCGTAAAGTCACCGGTTGCGAAATTGAGAAGGTTGTAGTAAGATAAAACGTAGAAAGTAAGACCTGCTCCCCAAGAAGAAGCTTTTGGGCCACCCGCAAATTACCGTCACGAAAAGAGAACAGATATGAATTACGAAAACTGCACCCTGTGTCCCCGGATGTGCGGCGCGGACCGCACCGCGGGAAAAACCGGATACTGCCGCTGCCCGGATACGGCGCTGGTGGCAAAGACCATGATCCACAAATGGGAGGAGCCTGCCCTGGCGGGCCCCGGCGGCAGCGGCGCCATCTTCTTCGGCGGCTGCACCCTGGGCTGCAAATACTGCCAGAATGCCGCTATCTCCGGCGGCCCTGTGGGTGTGGCTGCGGACAGCGCCGCCCTGCGGGCCATGATGGAGGCGCTCATCGCCCAGGGGGCGGAAAACATCGACCTGGTGACCCCAACCCATTTCCTGCCCACGGTGCTCCCGGCCCTGGAGCCGAAGCTGCCGGTGCCGGTGGTGTACAACTGCGGCGGCTATGAGCGGGTGCAGACCCTGCGCCTGCTGGAGGGAAAGGTGGATATTTACCTGCCGGACCTGAAATATGCCGATGGAGCCCTGGGGGCGGAGCTGTCCGGCGCGGGGGATTATTTTGCCGTTGCCACCGCCGCCATCCGGGAGATGGTGCGCCAGGTGGGTGCCCCGAAGTGGGATGGGGACAGGATTAAAAAGGGCGTGATCATCCGCCATCTGATTCTGCCGGGCCAGGTGGAAAATTCCCTGCGTGTGCTGGACTGGATCGGCGACTGCTTCGCCCCCGGCCAGGTCCTGGTGAGCCTGATGCGCCAGTACACCCCCATGGGCGGCCTGGGCGCGCCCTTTGACCGCCGGGTGACGGACGAGGAGTACGACGCGGTGCTCAGCTGGATGTACCTGAACGGTCTGGAGGGGTTCGTCCAGGAGGATGCCGCCGCCGACACCGCTTTCATCCCGGATTTTTGAGAAAAACAGGGCCGGGACGAAGGACACGTCCTTGACAAGCTATTTTTCATCGTGTAATATGCTGTTATTCATAACCGGAAAGGGGTTCGTGCGGTGTCCGCTGCCGAAGCCGCCACCTATTTTTGCAAGGAGGAATGACCTATGACCAAGACCGTTGTTGACGCCCTCATCGAGATTCCCCTGGGATCCCGCAACAAGTACGAATTTAACACAAAGACGGGCCGGATCCATCTGGACCGGGTGCTCTATTCTGCCATGAGCTATCCCGCGGAGTACGGCCACATCGAAAATACCCTGGCCCCCGACGGCGACCCCCTGGACATTCTGGTCATCGCCCGGGAGCCAACCTTCCCCGGCTGCATGGTGCCCGCCCGGGTGCTGGGCTACCTGTCCACCCGTGACAACGGCAAGGAGGACTACAAGCTCATCGCCGTGGCGGACTGTGATCCCCGGTATGACCATGTGCAAAAGCTTGAGGATGTGGCGGACTACATCCTGAAGGAGATCGCCAATTTCTTTGAGACCTACAAGACCCTGCAGCAGATCACCGTGGAGGTAGGGCAGTACCACGGCCTGGAGGAGGCCATTGCGGTCATCGAGGAGTGCTCCCAGCGCTACCTCCGGGGCACCGTGGAGACCGACAATATTTGATATCTCCTGACAAGCGAAGGATAAATTGGAGTTTATC
>CAZHEG010000177.1:0-3039 GCA_964531435.1 uncultured Oscillospiraceae bacterium
GCCCTCGGTATTCAATTCCGCCAGAACAGCTTCCAGCTGAGAAACATACTCCAGCGCGGAAGTCGCGGGCACGTCACGGCCGTCCAGCAGGATGTGGCAGTAAGCCTTCTTCACGCCCTCGGCGTGAGCCTGGCGCAGCAGGGCGATCAGATGGGAGATATTGGAATGAACGTTGCCATCAGACAGCAGACCCAGGAAATGCATGGCTCTGTTTTCTGCGTTGGCAACCAGCTCCTTCCAGGTGTTGGAAGCATACAGGGTGCCGTTCTCAATGCTCTCGCCAACCAGCTTGGCACCCTGAGAATAGACTTGACCACAGCCCAGAGCGTTGTGACCGACCTCAGAGTTGCCCATGTCGTCATCGCTGGGCAAGCCGACGGCAGTGCCGTGAGCCTTCAGGTAAGTATGAGGACAGGTTGCCAGCAGGTGATCCAGCGTGGGAGTCTTTGCTACCACGACAGCGTCGCCGCTGCCGCCATCGCCCTTGCCAACGCCGTCCATAATGACTAGTACTATGGGTTTTTTCATATTGTTTATCCTCCAAAACAGGCAATTGCATAATTTCAGTTGTATTATTTTACTACATTTTCACGCAATATACAAGTTGATTTTTTGAACTTTTCTTAATCCGTCAAAAAAACCAACGGAAAATACCCCATTTTGGGCATATCTTCCGTTGGTTGTTAAAAAAGTATTAAGCAAAAGTTCCATTTTTCAGTTCATCGTGCCTTCGGCACGCTGGAACAGATCGCCGATCCGCTCCCGCAAAGCCCGGGCCTCCGGCGTATCGCTGGTGCCCTCGGCATCGATCCAGGCCGCTGAAGCCGCTTGGGCATCCTTCAATGTCTGCAGATCCATGCTCAGATTCGCCACTCGGAACGTTGGCAGACCAGACTGGCGTGAACCGAAGAAATCGCCGGGACCGCGCATTTTCAGGTCCTCCTCCGCGATTTTAAAACCGTCGGTGGTCTTGCAGAAAGCCTTCAGCCGCTGCAGCGTTTCGGGATTTCGGTTATGGCTGGTCAGGACGCAGTAGCTCTTATGACCGCCGCGGCCCACCCGGCCACGGAGCTGATGAAGCTGGGACAGTCCAAACCGGTCCGCATCCTCAATGACCATCAGCGTGGCGTTAGGCACATCCACACCCACCTCGATGACCGTGGTAGCCACCAGTACATCCGCTTCGCCACGGGCGAAGGACGCCATTGCCTCCTCCTTTTCCGCACCCTTCATCTGGCCATGAATCAGGGAGATCCGCAGATCCGGGAACACCGTCTGCCGCAATGTTTCCGCCCAGACTGTGGCCGCGTGAAGACCCAGCTCTTCGCTCTCTTCCACCGCCGGGCATACCACAAAGCACTGGTGGCCCTCCGCCACCTGCTTGCGGATGAAGGCATTGATCCGTGGGCGGTAGGATTCCCCCACCAGGAAGGTATCCACCTGCTCCCGTCCGGGAGGCAGCTCATTGATAACGGAGACCTCCAGATCGCCGTACATCAGCAGGGCCAGGGTCCTGGGAATGGGGGTGGCGGACATGACCAGGATGTGGCAGTCCCGCCCCTTGGCGGAGAGCTTCGAGCGCTGCCCCACGCCGAAGCGGTGCTGCTCGTCGGTGATCACCAGGCCCAGATTTTCAAACACCGTGGCCTCCGACAGCAGGGCGTGGGTGCCGATGGCCAGATCCACTTCACCCGCGGCGATGGCCTCCCGCACCAGATGCTTCTGCTTGGGGGTCATGGAGCCGGTCAGCAGGGCTGTGCGAATGCCCAGGGGGGCAAACAGCCGGCTCAGAGAATGGTAATGCTGCTCCGCCAGGATCTCCGTGGGAGCCATCAGCGCCGCCTGGCGGTGATTGTTGGCGGTGCAGTAGGCGGCGGCTGCCGCCACCATGGTCTTGCCGCTGCCCACGTCGCCCTGGACCAGCCGGTTCATAGGCGCGCCGGAGGAAAGATCCGCCAGCACCTCGTCCACCGCCCGCCGCTGGGCCCCGGTAAGGGTAAAGGGCAGGGCGGCATAGAAGGGGGCCATGTTCAGATTTTCATAGGGAGCGGTTTTCTTTTCGCTGCGGGCCGCGCGCATCAGGGAAAGGCCGGCGGAAAATACAAAAAACTCCTCAAAGATCAGCCGCTTTTTCGCCAGCTCCGCCTCCGCCATGGAGGACGGCTCATGAATGGCCCGGTAGGCAAGCTCCGCCGGGAGGATGCCATACTCCCGCCGCACCGGCTCTGGGATGATCTCCTCCGGGGGATCGCAGATGGCCATGGCCTGCTGCACCGCCTTGAGCACCGCGGCATTGGTAAGCCCCGCGGTCAGGGGATAGATGGGCAGCACCCGGCGGGTCGCAACGGGCGGGGCATTTACCTCCTCGAAGGTGGGGTTTGTCATATTGTAGCCCACGAAATCCCCGGATACGGCGCCGTAGAACACATATTCCTGCCCGTAACGCAGCCGCTCCGCGGCATACTTATTATTAAAGAAGGTGATGTTCAGCCGGGCGGTATGATCCGCAACCTGTACCTTCGTCAGGTCGCAGCCCTTGCGGATGTGGGCAGTGCGGGGATTGTTCATCACCATGGCCCGGAAGCAGGCGGGAACGTCCGCCTCCAGACTGTCGATGGTGACAAGCCTGGTCCGGTCCTCATAGCCCCGGGGGAAATGACAGATCAGATCCCGCAGGGTATACACATTCAGGTTGGCGAACTGCTTCGCCTTTGTGGGCCCAATGCCCTTCAGGATCGTAATGGGGTCTGAAAGTCTTGCCATGCTTTCCCCTCCTTTTTTTGGGATTATATCATAGCCGTAAGGGAATTTCAAATTGGAGTTGCTCTGCATCCAGAAAACCCACATCATCGCGAGGAGGGCGAATGCCCGACGTGGCAATGACGTGGATATTTTCGGGGCGGCGGCCCCTACAAAATGAAAAAACTCCCTCCGGGAAATGGGAGGGAGATATTTTCAGAGAGATCAAGCCAGCTTGTTCAGCTTCAGGGTCATGCTGCTCTTCTTGCGGGCAGCATTGTTCTTGTGCAGAAGACCCTT
>CAZHEG010000178.1:0-3036 GCA_964531435.1 uncultured Oscillospiraceae bacterium
GCTGTGCCAGACAGCTTTTGTATTATAGCACAGTGTGCCGAAATGTCAAGGGGTAATTTGCGGTTTTTTAAAAAATTTTCCGTCAGATATCCAGCAGCAGGCCCAGGAGCTTGTCATCAGTAAAAGCGGGGCAGGCATAGGCGCCGTCCAGGATGGCATCCACGTTGTCGGGATCGTTCTCGATCTCCTTGGAGTACAGCTGCGCGGTGCGGATGAGATCGCCGCCCAGAAGCTTGGTAACCAAGCAGGAAACGACGGCGAGCTTGACACGGCCCACCAGATCGTAGTCCGACACCGCCTGGAGCCAGTACCGCTCCACAAAATACCCTGCCAGGGGCAGGTGCATCCCGCTCCAGGGGCCCCATGACGGTGCGTCCAGCATGGCTTCCCATTCCGGCGTGAGGATCTCAAGATCCTTGAAAAAGTCCAGCACTGCCTGGGCATCCCCCGGCTTCGCGAAGCCTCGGGCTTCCTCCAGGGCCGCATTCGCTTCGAATGGCTGGGGAGGTGCTCCGTCCAATTCCGACTGGGCGTGATAGCCGAACATCAGCAGGGCAGCCAGAGCGTCGGGAACCGGCAGGGAGCCATCCAGCAGGGAAAGGGCTGCAGCCCGGGTCCGCTGCAGAATTTCCATGGCCTCCTCATCGTATTCCGGCTGGTCGCCGCCCGGGACCTCGCAGGGTACAGGATGGGCAGGGGAGGTGAGGATGAGCCGCGCGGCCTCGGGGCAGCTCAGCTCCAGCCCCCACTCCTGAAAATCGCCGTAATCATGAGTCAGGCGGGGGAAATCCCGGCAGGTCTTGCACAGGGCATCGTGGCCCAGCTCCGCCTGGATCCGGCACAGGCCGTCGGTCCGCCACATGGGGCATCGGCGGTTTTCGATGGCCATGACGGTCTCGCCGCCGTCATCGGAAAGGACCTGGCGCAGCCGGTCACCCAGGGGTCCGGGGAGGGCCCGGTACCGCGCGGCGGAAGCCGGATCCACGGCAACGCTCCACTCCTTGCAGCAGCTGTCGGGGCAATCGGCGGCGATACAGCGAAAGCGGTCAAAATGGGAAGATTTAATGATTCTCATAGAAACTCCTGTTGGCATGATGGCCGGGGAAAAGAAGACGGGTCTGCGCTGGGGCAGACCCGTTGGTATACGATCAGATCTCGTCGCTCTGGGGACGGATGGAGTACATGGTGGTAGCGGCATCCAGCAGGGCATTCTTGGTGCCGTCCATAGCGGTCTGCAGCTGCTGCAGCTGGCTGCCGATCTCGTCGGCGATCTGGCGGAAACCCATGGCGGCGTCATCCACCTGTGCGGTGGCCTGGGCCAGAGTGCCGGTGGCCTGCTGATACAGCTGCTGGGCCCGCAGCTTTGCGGTCCGCTCGGCCTGCTCCGCGCGGCGGTAGGCCTCCAGCTCCTGGGCGGCGAGGGCCTGGGCAGCAGCGTCATTCTGGGCCTGCTTCAGATCCTCCAGCGCCGCGTATGCCTTGGCCAGCTCCTCCTTGAGCTGCTCACGCTCCTGCTCCAGGGCGTCCTGGCGGGCGGCGGCTTCATCCAGGAGGACGTTGAGCCGGGCAACCTCATCGCTGAGGTCGGGAGCTTCGCTCTGCTGCTCCAGCATACGGTGCAGCTCCTCGGCCTCGGTGGTCAGCTGCTGGACCTGGGTGTTGTACTTGGAGTTCATGAACTCGATATAGTGCACCACGTCCTCGCGGTTAAAGCCGTTCAGGGCGCTGCGGAAATTCAAGGTAGTTGCCATATAATAGCCTCCCGGTGTCATCTTTTTCCCGATTATACCATAGCTTTCCCGGAAAAACAACTGTTTTACGCAAAGAATTGCGGGGATGCTGGAATTGAAAGGACTCGCTCGCGGATATAAGAAGCCTGATCCCCAAAGGGGTATGTCCCATAGGTGCATTTTGTTTCCTATGGGACAAAATGCTGGTACGGTACAAAAGTATGACCCGCAGATTATGAGTTTGGCTCGTAATCTGCGGGTTTTCTTTTTAATGCAGTTTTCTCAGTGTAACCATCCAGTCAAAAATCTTAGCACTCATCTGCGAACTTACGCAAAGCATCCTTAAACGACATATCAGACATAATTTGTATAGCCATCAATTCTCTGCCACACAGCACGGATGGAAGTGCATTTGCATACTTCATGGCCTGTTCCATATCACCATTTTCCTTTGCAATGAAAGCCAAGCATCTGTTTGCACCACACTGCATTCCGGCATCACCGGATCCCAGTATTCTATGGCACAGAAGCGTGATTTCCCTTTCTATATCGGCATCATGACCTTCCTTCCAGACGCCAAATAAACCCCCTGTCAGCCCAAATTGCAAATAAACATCATTGGGATATTTTTTCAGCATTTCTCGATATTGCGCAATTTGCTCCTGAGTATTCATACCACGCACATGGGCAAAGAATAGCTCCCGTTCCTCTTTTGTACATTCCTTTGCATACCCTACCAGAGTGTCAATCGATACATCAAAATACGATGCGATCACGGGGAGCATCACAATGTCTGGATATGTACTGCCATTTTCCCAGCGGCTGATTGATTGCGAAGATACGCCAAACTCATATGCCAACTGCTCCTGTGTTAGACCTTTCTTCGTGCGTAATTCTTTCAGATTGATTCCAAGATACATCATACCATAATTCTCCCAAGTAAAGATGAAGATTTTGACCGGTCAATCAAAATATACCATACCGTTTTGCTGAAATCCATACCACGCTATAATAATAACTTGCACGAAATGATAGCAGTTCATTGGAAACCCGATGGACGGACTTGGTTGGTTTTCTTTGTAATACTGTGCTTGGGGGTGCCGTAGTTCGTATTCCATCCACGTCCGTACCGGATGGGTCTTTGGTATGAAGGACCCTCCCGCGTGCTAAGCAGGTGTGCCCGCTGGTGCCGCCCTTTCGAGTCCTGCCCGAAGTAACTAAAAAAGCAGATACCCAAATGGGTATCTGCTTTTTGGTACGCCGAAAGGGACTCGAACCCCCGACCTACTGATTCGTAGTCAGTCAC
>CAZHEG010000179.1:0-3028 GCA_964531435.1 uncultured Oscillospiraceae bacterium
TCCACATTGATGCGGATGTGGCCCTCCACATTCCGGCCCACAGAGTAGTTGGCCAGATGCTGCAGGGCATCCAGGGTATCGCCCCGGCGGCCGATCAGGTAACCCAGATCATCGCCGGTCAGCTCCACCTTGTAGGTGTGCTCGTCAGCCTTCACGGCGTGGGGAACGGCGTCGGAGCCCATGTGCTCCAGCAGGCCCTTCAGGAATACCTCGATCTTCTCCTCGATGCTGCCGGGCTCGGCGGGGGCGTAGACCTTGGGCTCGGCCTTCTTTTCGGCCTTCTTCTCGGTCTTTTCCACCTTCTTCTCAGCCTTGTGCTCAGCCTTTTCCGCCTTCTTCTCCTGCTTGGGGGCGGGAGCGGGCTTCACTTCTTCCTTCTTGGGGGTGGGCTTGGGCTCCTCGGGCTTCTTCTCTGCCACGGGCTTGGCCTTGGGCTTGCTGCGGGAAGCGCTGCCCAGGGCGCTCTTGGGCTTTTCCACCACGGGATCGGGGACCTCATAGGTCACCTGGACCCGGGCAGGCTGGGCGCCGAAGCCCAGAAAACCGGCCTTGGCCTGAGAAATGACCTGAACGCTGACGCTGTCGCGGTCCAGACCCAGCTGGGTCAGGGCAGCCTCGATGGCCAGGTCAATGGTCTTGCCGGTGGTAACGATGGTTTTTTCCACAGTTTATTCCTCCGTATGGTCGTAACGGTTGGGATCGTAGGCGCGGCCCTTGCAGTAGGGACGGTCGGCGATGCCGGAGAGGGTCTGATTCTCCTCGTCGTCCTCCTCCACGATGCCCTTCTTAGCGGCATATTCCTTGGCTGCGGCAGCCTTTGCTGCGGCCGCCTCGGCCTGCTGCTTCTTCTGCAGCTTCTTCTTGCTGGTGTTTTCGGTGATGCCGTCGGGGTTAGCGGCCCGCTTCTCGGCGCGGATGCGCTCCTTCTCGGCCTCGATGGCGTCCTGCTCCAAGGCCTTCTTCAGCCGCTCGGCGTCCTCGGCGTCATAGATCTTGCGGAACTTGGTGGTCAGGTAGACCTCCTGGATGATACCCAGGACACCGCTGAGGAACCAGTACAGGGACAGGGCGGCGGGGATGGTAAAGCCGATCCAAAGGCTCATCAGGGGCATCATCCACATCATCATCTTGCTGGACTGTGCCTGCTGGGACTTGGCGGCGGCCTCCTTGTCCTGGATGCCCTTCTCGTTGGTGATGACGGAGTTGTTCATCTTCTGAGAGATGACCATGCTCAGCACCTGGCTGCCGGCGGACAGCACAGGGATCAGGAACAGGCCGATGTGGGCCCAGTCAAAGGTTTCCCATTTAAAGACATTGAACTGAGCGATGGAGCCCAGGTCGATGCCCAGGAAGGTCATATTCAGGCCTTCCAGTGTGCGCTCGGCAACGGTGGGGATGGCTTCACGGATCGCGTCGGCGTACTCGGCGATGTACTTGATGGCGGTCACCTGGTCATAGTAGTTGTTGGAGCTGAACAGGTCGGGGTTGGCGGTCTTGATGATCTCAACGATCTGGTTGGCCACATCGCTGCTCTCGTGGAGCATGTACACGATGGGCTGGCGGATGACCTGGTACAGGGGCAGCAGGATCAGCAGGGGCACAAAGCTCCACAGGCAGCCGCCGGTCATGGAAACGCCCTCGTCCTTGTACAGCTGCTGGAGCATCTCGCTCTGCTTCTGCTGGTCGTTGGCGTACTTTTCCTGAATGGCCTGGACGCGGGGGGTGATCCGGGACATCTTCATCATGCTCTTCTTGGACTTCACCTGGATGGGATAGAGCACCAGCTTGACCACCACGGTAAAGAGAATCAGGGCCAGGCCGTAGTTGGTGGTGAACTGGTACAGCCAGTCCAGAACATAGCCGAAGGGGATTCGGATCAGGTCACTGATGTTAAATGCGAGTAACATTGACATTCCTCCTTGGGAATTTACGGCACCGGGTCATAGGGATCCCGGTGAGAGAATGGATGGCAGCGGGCCAGGCGCTTGATGGCCAGCCAGCCGCCCTTTGCGACGCCGTATTTGGTAATGGCTTCGTATGCGTATGCGGAGCAGGTGGGCCGGAACCGGCAGCAGGAGGGAGTATAGGGGGAGATATGGCGCTGGTAAAACCGAATCAGGGCAAGAAGCAGCTTTTTCATTTCAGGACACCTGCTTTTTCCGCCAAGTGCAGATAGGCGTCCGTCAGCTTTTGAAAGTCAGCGTCCACAGCCTTGCTGCGGGCCACCACCACGATATCCCAGCCGGGCTGGAATTTGCTTTCATTCAGGCGGTAGATCTCCCGGAGGCGGCGGCGGGTGCGGTTGCGGACGTGGGCCTTGCCCAGCTTTTTGCTGACGGTGATGCCCACACGGTTGCCCTCCGTCCGGTTGTGCCGGGCGTAGAGCACCAGATACCCATTTGCCTGTCCCTTGGTCCGGTAGAGCCGCTGGAAGATGTGATTCAGTTTTAATGCGCTGGTGTATTTCATAACCATTCCCCTTCCCGTGTCATTGCGAACCAGTGCTCACACTGGTGTGGCAATCCCCTTCATTCAGGGGACTGTCCGGAAAACCGGGGGATTCCCACGCCAGTCTGCGGACTGGCCCGGAATGACAGAAAATAAAAAAGGGAGCGGGGCGAAAACCTTCGCCCCGCTTATTGCTCCCGTTTCGCATTGAGCGATTATCTGCTGTTGGTCACCCAAATGCACTGCATCAGGCAGACAGAACCTTACGGCCACGTGCACGACGGCGGGCCAGAACCTTACGGCCGTTGGAAGTGGACATTCTTGCGCGGAAACCGTGGACCTTGGAACGGTGACGCTTGGTGGGCTGATAGGTACGCTTCATTTGGATACACCTCCTGTAATTTCATCTATGCTCGACAGCCGGTGAACGGCCGCAGCAACACATATTATTTGACCATAATTGGTCATGCTAGGGTATTATAGCCGAAAAAAGCAAGAAGGTCAACACTTTTTTTAAGATTTTGCAAAAATAGTGTCGTCAGCCCTCCGGGCTCTCCGTCTGGGCGGGTTCGGTTTCCAC
>CAZHEG010000180.1:0-3019 GCA_964531435.1 uncultured Oscillospiraceae bacterium
CCCTTAAAATATGCATTGAACCGGACACCATGATGGTGTCCGGTTTTTGCGGGCGAACGCAGTTCGCCCCTACAATATCCAGGATAATCAAGCAATTCAAGGGATCGATTACCAGGCAGATTGGCAGACCTATTTGGCAGAAATCCTTTTATGACCACGGGATACGGAATCAGCAAGATTATGACGAAATTTGGAAATATATCGAGAATAACCCCTTAAAATATGCATTGAACCGGACACCATGATGGTGTCCGGTTTTTGCAGGCGAACGCAGTTCGCCCCTACAATAATGTACGGTAGATTTCGTAGGGGCGACCTGTGGTCGCCCGTTAGAACAATGTGGTTACCCAATAAATCAAACCGTATACCACACTGGCTGCCAGGCCATACACGATCACCGGGCCTGCGATGGTGAACATCTTCGCCGCGGTACCCAGCACCATGCCCTCGGTCTTGAACTCCACCGCCGGGGCGGCAATGGCATTGGCAAAGCCGGTAATGGGTACCAGGGTCCCCGCTCCCGCCACCTTCGCGATATCATCATACAGGCTCAGCCCCGTCAGCAGAGCCGACAGCGCCACCAGGGTCATGGAGCCCGCCGTTGACGCCTCCTGCTCCGCCATACCCAGCCAAACGTATATATTCACAATAGCCTGACCCAGGGTGCAGATGGCCCCGCCGATCAAAAACGCGAAAAGGCAGTCCCGCCCCATGGGAGAATTGGGACTGACCGCCTCCACGATTCGCTTATATTCCCGTTCTGTCATGTTCATCCCTCCAAATACAGGATGTGCAGATTTTAAAGGAACATACACAGCAAAAAACAGCGCCTTGCGGCGCTGTTTTCTTATTTTCCAAAACTTTCCAGGGCAATACGGGCGGCATCCTGCTCGGCCCGCTTTTTGCTGGAACCGGTACCGACACCCACCACGCGTCCGTTGAGGGTCAGCTCCACCTTGAACTGCTTGTCGTGATCCGGTCCGCTCTCCCCCACCAGCACATAGCAAAGGGTCTGGTTTTTCTTCTGCTGCACCAGCTCCTGCAGGGCGGTCTTATAGTCCACATTGTGAAGCTTGGTGGTGGGCACATTCACCAGAATAAACTTCTGCACGAACTGCACCGCCGCGTCCATGCCGCCATCCAGATAGCAGGCGGCGATGACAGACTCCACAGCATCCGCCAGAATGGAGTTGCGGCTGCGGCCGCCTCCGGCGTCCTCGCCCTTGCCCAGCATCAGGTGCTCACCCAGTCCAAGACCGTTTGCCACCCCGGCCAGGGCCTTCTCGCAGACCATGTCCGCCCGCATCCGGGTCAGATCGCCCTCCGGGCGGTCCGGGAAGTTGCGGTACAGGTAGTCCGCCACCAGCATGCCCAGCACACTGTCGCCCAGAAACTCCAGCCGCTCGTTGCTCATCAGGCTGTTGTGCCAGCGCTCATTGGCATAGGAGGAGTGGGCCAGCGCATTCTGCAGCAGGCTGATGTTATGGAAGCGGTAGCCAATGGCTGTTTCCAGATCCTTAATCATGCTCCGGCTCCTTCTCGGCGGCCAGCTTCTTCAGCTCCGCCTCCAGCTCATCGGCAACATTGCACTTTGCCGCGTCCCCGGCCTGCCGGATGGCACTGGTAAAGGCCAGCGCGTCGGAAGAGCCATGGGCCTTGATCACGGGCTTCTTGATGCCCAGGAACTGGGTGCCGCCGATGGTGCGGTAGTCCAGCATGCCCATCACCTCGTCCACGCCCTTCTTGCAGAAGAGGTAGCCGATCATGGACAGGATGTTCCGCTTGAAGATCTTGTGCTTCATCAGGCTGCCCATAAACATGGCAGTGCCCTCGATGGATTTCAGCAGGACGTTGCCGCTGAAGCCGTCACAGACCACCACGTCCACCGCGCCCAGGGGCACGTCACGGGCTTCCACATTGCCAACGAAATTGATGATGCCCTTGTCGCCTGCATCCTTCAGCAGGGCGTAGGCATCCTTCTGCAGCTGGGTGCCCTTGGAATCCTCGGTGCCGATATTCAGCAGGCCGATTTTGGGATTCTCCACCCCCAGGCTCCGCTTCGCCTGCAGGGAGCCGACGATGCCGAACTGCAGCAAAAATTCGGGGGTGCACTCGGCATTGGCGCCGCAGTCCAGAATGATGGTCTTTCCCCCTGCCTTGTTGGGGAAAGCGGGGCCCATGGCCGCCCGGCGGATGCCCTTGACCCGCTTGACGATCAGGGTGGCACCGGTCAGCAGCGCGCCGGTGGAGCCGGCGGAAACAAAGGCATCGCCCTTGCCCTCGGCGAGCATCCTCAGGCCCACTACCATAGAGGAATCCTTTCGCTTGTGGATGACCTTGGCGGGGTCGTCGTGCATGTCCACCACGTCCTCCGCGTTGACGATCTCCAGTCCGGCGGGAAGATCGGAATAGCCGTGCTTGTTCAGAACATCCAGAATCTCCTTGCCCCGGCCAACCAGGGTGATCTGGGAGCCATAGGCCTTGACCGCCTCCAGGGCGCCCAGTACGGGTGCTTCGGGGGCAAGATCGCCGCCCATTGCATCAAGAATGATTTTCATAGCCGCACCTCTTTCTTTATATTCCCTTGGCGTTCATTTCGTCAATGATGGCAAGGGAGCGGTTTGCGATCGCCAGGTTCTTTTCCGCCTTTTTCCGAATCCGCTGCTCCAGCGGAGAAATGATGCTGAAATTGATATTCATGGGCTGGAAGTTTTCCACGCTCTCATCGCTGATGTACAGGCCCAGGGCACCGATGGCGGTCTCCTTGGGGAATACGGGAGGCTCTTTTCCCTGGATCTTGGCTGCCATGGCAACGGCGGCCAGGTAGCCGGAGGCGGCAGATTCCACATACCCCTCCACGCCGGTCATCTGTCCGGCAAAGGCAACCAGAGGGTTGCGCCGGTCGGCATACCAGCGGTCCAGCAGCCTGGGGCTCTGGAGGAAGGTGTTGCGGTGCATCACGCCGTAACGGACAAATTCCGCGTTGGCAAGGGCGGGAATCATGGAGAATACCCGCTTC